>QNCV01000340.1 GCA_003645845.1 Fidelibacterota bacterium
AATAAACCCTGACCGGGAAATTTTAATCCGGAATGGATTAATCCAATGCTGCCAAAATGACTTGAAAATATCAAACAATAACCATTTTAACTCGCTGGTGAATTATTCAGGTTAAATATTGAGTCCTGTCTAAAAACCATAAATCATAAATCGCGCAATATTAAATCGATAATGTCAATTTATCAATTAAACAAACAATCTCCGCAAAACATTCCGGTACGGAATAAATTTATAAAAAAATGTGAAGTTTAAGATTAGCTTTAAATCAACAAATCGGTCTCGGCAAGGATTTCCATAAAATTAGTCATGATATCATCAATTGACTGATCAATATATTTCCGAAGTTCTTCATCAATGTTTTCCGGCAGTTCATCTTCATCAAGAATCTGTGGTGTATGGTCAAATTTCACAAGTACATCCAGAATTAAATCCCGCCAGTGAAATTCATTGTCTTCCAGTTTAATCCGGTCGGCAATATTAAAATAGTTTCCAATATTCTTACCACGGTAATACCACCGATACAATGTATACCTCCGGTCTGTCCAGTAAAATCCATAGGTAACCGTACCTTTCGGCAATATCAATCCTGAAATATTGTAGGGTTTTTCGACGATGTACTTCAATATTCCCAATTTTTCTTCAATGTGAACAAGGGTACAATTATATTCTATTAGTGTACCGTCCAGAAAATGCTTTTTTTCGATTATTGTCTGCAAATCAATCTGTTAAAAATAAAGATGTTCAATTAGTATTTTCAGACCAATGGCGATCAATACTATTCCGCCAAATATTTCAACCCGATTTTCAAAATAGATGCCTAATTTGTGACCGATCAGCAATCCGATAGATGCAATAATAAACGTGATTATTCCAATTATTAGAACCGGAGTCAAAATATGAATTTGCAAAAATGCAAAGGTGACTCCGACAGCAAGAGCGTCTATGCTTGTGGCAATCGAGAGCGTTATCAGGGTTTTAAAATCCGTCGGATTCAGAAATGTTTTACATTCCGTTGTGCGTACTGCATCATAGATCATCCTGATACCAATAAAAAAGAGGAGTAAAAATGCTATCCAGTGATCAAAAGCTTGAATATATGTGCTAAAAAAACGGCCTAACCCCCAACCGGCAATCGGCATCAGCGCCTGAAACGCACCAAAGGAAAAGGCGATTTTCAGTGAATTTATACGCTTCGGAGCCGAAACTTTCAGACCACAGGATATGGAAACGGCAAAGGCATCCATCGCCAGCCCGACCGCTATTCCAACAATCGACAGTAACCCCAAAAACTACTCTCCGTCCGTATCTTTAAGCAACGGAGTTTTCAAGGGGCCTTTCAAATTTCCCTCTTTCTCCAGATCAACTTTGGCAATCTTTTCAAACTTGCTGGTTATTTTTCGCGTCGATGTATGAATATCTTTAACATCTTTTTGGACCGTATCAATATGGGAAGATAACTTGTCCCAGCGAACCCGGTACCGGCTGAAATCTTCGGAAAGTTTAATAATTTCCTGCTGGATGATGTCGGCATATTTCCGACGTTCAATATCATTCAGAACATTCTGAAGTGTACTGAGGACGGCCACAAATGTGGTGGGCGATGTTATCCATATATTCCTTCGCTGGGCATACTGAATCAGATCGGAATGATAGGCGTTAATTTCTGCGAAAATCGCTTCTGCCGGTAAAAACATGACCGCGTGAGCCGCGGTTTCACCTTTGATAATATATTTATCGGCAATATCATCAATCTGCTTTTTTACATCGTTTTTGAACATTTTTTCGGCATTTTTTCGTTCTGCTTCAGACAATGTACGATCCGTTAATCGTTTATAGTTTTCCAGAGGAAATTTAGAATCAATTGCGATATTTCCCGTCGGTTCCGGCGCGAATAGCATCGCATCAACCGTTTTCCCGTTGCTCAGGGTATATTGCGTCTGGTATACCTTGTCATTTTTTTCGCCGAAAACCGCATAGAGAATCTGGTTCAATTGAACTTCTCCGAAAATACCCCGACTCTTTTTATCGGTTAAAATATCCTGTAAAGAAACTACATTGGAAGAAAGACTGTCGATTTTTTTCTGGGCTTCGTCAATCTTTGTTAACCGCTCAATGACATTATTGAATGTCTCATTTGTCTTCTTGAATCCATCGTTCAGATTCTCCTGAACTTTATTATTAATTGCATCCAGTTTCTTTTCAACGTTTGTCGTTAATTTTTCAAAATCAGCGGATAAACTTTTCCGGAATTCTTCCTTAAAAGTATTTAAATCATTTGTTGTCTTTTGGCTGGAATCACCCATGGATTTTGTCAGTTCGTTTTTGAAATTACCGAATTTTTCAATCAGTTTCTGCATTTGATCCATGATACTATGGGTAAATTTTGTGAACTGCTCTTCGATAGATTTGGCTATTTTTTCCTTCAGCAAATCCGGAAACAATTCCAGTTTTGATTCGAAAGAAATTATTTTATCTTTCTGATCATCTATTTCCTTTACCAATTGCTCATTTGACTGGTTCCGCAACTTCAGTAAAATTGTTACCTGAATCGCCAGTACTATCAATAAACACAGCCCTATTAATAAATCACTCATTTAAATTCCCTTTTAAATTCTTTTACACCTATGATAAAATAATCATTTTTTCTTTCAAAGTATATATGTTATCTTGCTAAATAATCTAAAGTAATACTTTATATTTATATCAAAGTACTTAGACTGTTACTTTAAGTATATCTGATTGTAATACATTAAATTATATTGATTGTATCTCTTTAATCCAGACTGAATTGCCGGATGCAGGCAGATGGTATTTCGTCAATGAGTTTATCCGCGACCTTGTGAATCTGTTTTCAATCTTCGATGATAAATTTATTGATTGATTCACTATTTCAAATTTTTTATTGTATCAGCCGGATATAATAAAATTGCCGAGTTAACTTTTCAGCACACATATTTTATCAAACAGCGGAGAGACCGGGATTCCTCCAGCAGGAGTTCCCGATGGAAGAACCCGGGGTAGGCGTTTTACCAAAGATTCTGTGACTTCAATTTCTCCCGCAACCGGACATTTCCCTTGCCTCTTTTCAAGGAATATTCTCGGGTCTGTGCTTCGGATTTCGTTTGAAAATACTCGGAATAGATTACTTCATAAGGAACATGCGCTTTGGTTGAACGCACTTTACCCTGATTATGTTCAAGTAAACGTTTATCAAGATCCTGCG
>QNCV01000341.1 GCA_003645845.1 Fidelibacterota bacterium
ATAAATCTTGGATTGCTTTTTAAATGAGGCGAGCACTTTCACTAGGAATGATTTTTTGCGAAGCAATGCGATGGGAAAAGTAGCTGACGTTAATCCTTTACAATCCGGACATCGTCCGTTTTGGAGAATATAACGATTTACTCCATTCGATTACCATAGTCGAGTTTATTATCCGTTGTTATTTGTGGAAACGCCGGAACCATAACCGGATAGGGTACATTCTTTTTCAAAGTAATCATATCAACTCTCGTGGGGTGATATTTATTAAATTCCTCCACATTAACCCTGATTTTATCACTATATTTATTTTGAAGGCTATCTATATATGGATTCAAATATTTTTCCAACATAACCGAGATTTTTATACTATCTGTTACACCGGGGACATTTTCTTGTAAATAACGATTAACCTCAAACTGCGCCATCAGGGCGTCTTTCCACATCTGAGTGTACGACCGGACTTTTTCATTATTTTCGAGACCGCGATTGTAGGCTTTTTCCGTTAAATAATGGTCTCTAACCATATCAATAATAGCAAACTTGTACTGTGTCATAAAATTTTTATCTTTTTTATTATTATCTCTAAATACGAGTGGATGTCGCTGTAACTCATTCATATATCTCGATACCGTCCAGGACTCCCCATCAATTGTAAACAATGTCTCATTCAATATTTCACTTACTCCTTCAGCAAGGTGATTTAATTCCGGATTTTTACTGCTCTTATTAAAAGCAACTTTTAAAAACATCTCGTTCTTTTTGTCAGGTGACAGAGTATAAAAGGGCTTAACCAGCTGTACCATTTTCGTTAATATCTCCGGATTAAACTCAAGTTTTTTACCAGCCATAACGCCGGCAACATATTTATTATAGTCTTGTTGGGCCTGTTTAAGAATTTGTTGCTGTTTAATAGCATCCCATCTTTCTTTTCGTCCGGAATCAGTCAGTACTATTTCATCTGTCCAACCCAACACTTTAATGATTATATAATTACCTTCATCTATTCTAATCGGTCCAACAACTGAATTTTTTTTCAAGGGTCTTGAAAATAATGCCTGGTGGATAAGCTGATTATCCTGTGAATCCCATGTTACATGGCGCTCATTTATAGTTTTACCCGGCCAATATTTCTCATGTATCCGCTCAAATTCACCTTCCTGATTTAGCTTTTCACTATCCAACATGAGAGCGACACTATCAACATAAATATTATAGTATTGAATATTATAATTACGACCTGCCAAATCAAATTCGTTCTGTATTTTAGATTCATCAGCCTTCACTTTTGAATACACGTCCTCCTTGAGAAGCTCTTCACGCATCGCCTGTTCTTTGATTCCCTGAATATATTGTTGAAAACGCTTATTGTTTTTAAGCACCTTATTATTACGCGCCTCCAATGCCAGCATTTTTTCCGCAATAAGAGAATTCAACATGATTTTTTTAGCTATATTGTTATCTTGATTACAATATTTTGGCCTTATAGTCATTTCAGTACGATTAATAAATTCGTCAAGTGTAATGCTAACATCACCGACCTGGGCAAGAATAATCTCTTTTTCCTTATCCGCTTTGTCGGTACTGCATGTACAAAGGGAAATAATGATAAAAAACAAAATACACTTAAAAAGAATTGCATTTTTTCTGAATTTGTCAACAAATGTTCTAAAATATTTCACGGTTTTCTGATGCATTTTACCTTTCTCTTCTTTTCTTATTTTTTAAAGTATATAGAGTTAATCCGGTAAGGTCTCTCTTTTTACCCGGAATAATTACACTTGCAATATATCCAACAACCACACAACTTATCATTCCCGTAGCGGCAAAAAGCACACCATGCACGATATGATTCACCTCAAGAATGTACTGAAGCAGCGCGCTTGCTGACAGCCCCACTATTGCTCCCCGGCTGTTCGCCTGTTTTGTAAAAACAGCTAAAATAAATAATCCGCCCAGTCCGCCGCCTAAAAGACCAATGTATTTACTGAATTCCGTCCAAAGGGATTGAATGTCCCAGGTGGCCATCGCCAAGGCAAAGCACATACCACAAGTTCCAACAACCACAGTAACTATTCTGGCAATTTTCAGGCAAATTTGATCCTCAGCAGAGGGCTTAAATCTTTTATAGAAATCCGTCGTGAAGGCCGTTGCTACACTGTTCATACTACTGTCAAGACTTGACATGGCCGCGGCAAAAATTCCGGCAATCAGCAATCCAACAACACCTGCAGGCAACTGGCTGGCAATATACCAGGGAAAAATAGCATCCGTCATTTCAGTTGATATATTGAGGGCTTCCGGATGAGACCGGTAAAAGGTATAAAGGGCGGTCCCCAATCCAAAGAAAATAAGACTGGCCGGTATCGTTAAAATTGCATTTGTCCAGATACCACGAGCGGCATCATTCTCGCTGCGGGTTGTCAAATAGCGTTGGATGACTGTCTGATCACTTCCGTATGATATCAAATTTGCTCCGATTCCTCCAAATACCAACACCCAAAAAGTAGGACTTTTTAAACTAAAATGAAAATCAAAGATACGTAATTTATCTGCATCAAGAGCAATATTAATCATTCCTCCGAATCCGTGCTGGATGTGAGCGGGTATTGTGAAAAGCACCAGCAGGGCGCCGCCCAGCAAAACGATGACCTGGATTACATCTGTCCAGATCACAGCTTCGATCCCCCCCATCACGGTATAGGCAATGGAAAGCAAAGCCATGATCATAATACAAAACTGAATATTTATACCCGTTACAACTGAAAGAGCAATTGATGGCAAATAGAGAACAATTCCGATTCGTGCAAATTGAAAAACCATAAACATTGCACTTGCTAAAACGCGCAATACAACATTGAATCGTTTTTCAATATACTCATATGCGGTGGTTACGTTTAATCGACGATAGAATGGTAAAAACAAAAAGACAATCAGTGGCGCCACAAGAACAATAGTCATATTTAAAATAAACCATGTCCAGTCCGTCGCATAACTTTTTGCGGGAATTGCCATAAATGTAATCGCACTGAGCTGAGTACCAAAAATGCTTAGTCCGGCGGCCCACCACGGAATCCGTCCACCGGCCTTAAAAAAATCCGCAGTACTTTTTTCACGCCGCGAGAAATATAAACCCATGAGAACAAGACCGCCAAGATAGGTAGCCAGAATAATCATACTACTCATTTTAAATTTTGCATGTGATTGA
>QNCV01000342.1 GCA_003645845.1 Fidelibacterota bacterium
AATAGCAAATAATAAACAGGATTTAGCCCCCTGGAATTTGCGGTTATATTATTGTAAGTAGATGATAAATAAGAGGGTTAGTTAAAGATTGATATATTGTGTCTTCCAATAAAAAGTCAATAAACATGCTATACCAACAAAAATCAACTCACTATTGCACCGGGTTTTTATAAACGGGAGTCGCAAAATCAAAAGTGTAATAGTATTTATTGTTTTTCTCGGGAATCCTCTTTAATTTTTTAAGTTTTATAACGGAAAGAATATCGGATATGTGGCAGTTGATTTGGTACGGTATTTGTCTCGCAATGATTTGATTTCTTTGCTGATTCTTAACATCAAATGAACATTATAACCGGGTAATAAAGGATTGATAAACATTTAACGGGACCACGTTATCCACAAGGAGAAAATTAATGGCTGAAGATAAACATTTTGAAAGACGTCGAAAAGAATGGGAAAATTCGACACTTAAAAAAGTGACAGACCGTTTCCCGGAAAGAAAAGCCGATTTCACCACCGGTTCATGGCTTCCTGCAAACCGGGTCGATTTGCCCGAAAGCGGTGATCTTGATACCTATTTGGAAAAACTCGGCTTTCCGGGTGAGTTTCCCTTTACCCGCGGAGTTCAGCCGACTATGTACCGCGGACGCTTATGGACAATGCGCCAGTATGCCGGCTTCGGAACAGCCGAAGAATCCAACGAACGCTATAAATATCTGCTTGAACAGGGACAGACCGGGCTTTCAATCGCCTTTGATCTTCCCACACAGATTGGCTACGATTCGGACAGCGCCATCGCTGAAGGTGAAGTCGGGAAAGTCGGCGTTGCCATTGACACTATGAAAGATATGGAGATTCTGTTTGACGGCATTCCCCTGGACAAAGTTTCAACATCGATGACAATAAATGCCCCGGCGGCGGTGCTTTTGTCAATGTATATCGGCGTCGCTGAAAAGCAGGGGGTCAGCCCGGATAAACTTACCGGGACAATTCAGAATGACATCCTGAAAGAATACATGGCCCGGGGAACTTATATCTTTCCGCCCAAACCGTCACTCCGTCTGATTACGAACATTTTTGAATATTGCAGCGCTGAAGTGCCGAAATGGAACACCATCAGCATTTCCGGTTATCACATCCGGGAGGCGGGCTCCACGGCCGTTCAGGAAATCGCTTTTACGATTGCCGATGGAATCGAGTATATCAAAGCCGCTTTAAAGGCGGGCCTCGATATCGATTCCTTTGCCGGTCGCCTCTCCTTTTTCTTCAATGCCCATAACGATCTGCTGGAAGAGGTCGCAAAATTTCGGGCCGCCCGGCGCATCTGGGCCAAAGTCATGAAGGAAAAATTCAATGCGCAAAAGCCAAAATCCATGATGCTGCGTTTTCACACTCAGACCGGCGGAAGCACATTGACCGCCCAACAACCCGATAACAATATCGTACGTGTGGCAATTCAGACCCTGGCCGCAGTGCTTGGCGGCACCCAGAGTCTGCACACCAATTCCAGAGATGAAGCATTGGGACTGCCCACCGAAGATTCCGTTCGGATCGCTTTGCGGACTCAGCAGATTGTGGCCCACGAATCCGGGGTGACCAATTTCGTTGATCCCCTGGCCGGTAGTTACACCGTTGAACATTTGACCGATACAATTGAAGAGCAAGCCTGGCAATATTTAAATAAAATCGAAGATATCGGTGGAATGGTCAGGGCAATCGAAAACGGTTATGTTCAGAAGGAGATTCAGGATTCTGCCTATCGCTATCAACAGGAGATTGAAAAGGGCGACAGAATTGTAGTCGGTGTCAACAAATTCACAATCAAAGATGAGCCGCCGGAGGACATTCTGAAAATGGATCCGAAATTGAGAGATTTTCAAATCAGAAAACTGTCAGAGGTAAAAAAACAGCGCAATGAGGAAATCGTCAGCCGGAAATTACGTGCTTTACAGGAAACCGCCAAAGATCCGAATAAAAATCTGATGCCTTCGATTATTGACGCTGTAAAAGAATACGCCAGTCTCGGCGAAATCTGTGACGTTCTCAGAAAAGAATTCGGTGAATATCAGGAATCAATCGTTTTATAGGATAAACCATGACGAAAAAAACTCGCATACTTATCGCAAAACCGGGCCTTGACGGTCACGACCGGGGCGCCAAATATGTCGCCCGGGCTCTGAAAGATGCCGGATATGAAGTCATCTATACCGGCATCCGCCAGACGCCGGAAGCCATCGTAAAAACGGCTATTCAGGAAGATGTCGATTTTATCGGACTCAGTCTCCTTTCCGGAGCACATAATGAACTTTTCCCCAAAATCGTTGAGATGCTGAAATCCAAAGACGCATCGGATATTATTGTTTTCGGGGGTGGTGTTATTCCCGAAAGCGATATTCCGGGTTTGAAAGAAAAGGGAATTCGGGCAATTTTTACACCGGGCGCCTCGATCTCCGACATCATTAATTTTATCGAAACGAACAAGTAGCCAATTAAATCTTGCAGAATTTAGCTTATCGGGTACTGAAAAAAGAGATACGGGCAATTGCCCGAAGTATCAGTCTGATTGAGAATAATATGGATCCGGAAGGAAAGGAAACGTTAATCGATTATCTCCATCCTCACTGCGGCAATGCAGTTGTCTGGGGAATTACCGGTCCCCCCGGCGCCGGGAAGAGCAGTCTGCTGGACAGATTCATTGAAATTATCCGAAATAATGGTAAAACCGTTGCGGTCATCGCCGTGGATCCCAGCTCTCCTTTCTCCGGTGGAGCAATTCTCGGGGATCGTCTGCGTATGCAGAAACACGCCACCGATGACGGTGTCTTCATCCGCTCCATGGCCTCCCGGGGACATTTGGGCGGTGTGGCCGGTGCGACGGCCGATGCCATCAAAATCTTCGATGCAGCCGGATTTGATTATATCGTTATTGAAACCATTGGGGTTGGTCAGACGGAAATTGAGGTTGTGGAATTAGCCGATATTGTATTGCTTGTGCTCGTTCCCGGATTGGGTGACGAGATTCAGGCCATGAAAGCCGGTGTCATGGAAATCGGTGATATTTTTATCATAAATAAGAAGGATATTGACGGCGCCGATCGGCTACGCGCCGAAGTGGAATACGTCCTGAGTCTGAAAGAATCAAACAACACCGGTTTTTCCCACCCGATCAGCATGAGCTCAGCAACCCTGAATGAAGGGATTG
>QNCV01000343.1 GCA_003645845.1 Fidelibacterota bacterium
ATGACGGATAAAATTCTCCTTAGAAAGAGAGCGTTGATTGAGTCTGTCAATGATGAATTGAAAAATATCTGCCAGATCGAACATACCCGCCATCGAAGTGTTATTAACCTCTTTTCCAATCTGATCGCATGTCTAATTGCTTATTGTTTTTTACCCAAAAAACCTGCTATCAAATGTACCTTCGAAAAAACTAATCAACTCGCATTCTGTTAAACGAACTCACATTATAATACTCTAAACCTGTCATCTACTCTAACAAACCGAATCCGGTAGGATACATCATTTTGAGTAATCCAATCCGACCATAAATAGTGCGGATCTGCACACTGGCCACTACTATTCTTGACAGATTACTGATTTAGTTATACTCATTCATTTCATTAATAATCAATTCAAATAGCTCAATACGGCTGTTTTTAATAAAGAGCCTATTGACATTTATTAAAAATCCATTTAAAATGAATTTAAGGAATCAAAACAATGTCTTACAATGATAAAATGTATTATTAATAAATGCATTGGGGTTACTTTATTTATACCCTCCCCTTCTCTCGGAAATCGGTTGTTTTCCGTTACTAAAAAACAAATCAATAAAGAAGAACATTGTGGTTTAACCGCAAGAATAATTTCATATTAAGTGGAGAAGACCAATTGGTTTAAAATATTTAAAAAGGAGGCTGAAATGAAGAAATTAATATTTTTGATATCAATTTTAACTGCAATTTTTGCAGCATCTTTGTTTGCACAGGAGGATGTGACGCCACCGACCTTAACGGGATTTTCATTTACACCGGATGCTGTGGATGTTACTTCAGGTCCGGCAACTGTAACTTTTACAGTTAATGCTACAGATGATATTAGTGGATTGAGTTCAGTAACCATATATTTAGAATCACCCTCTTATCTTTATTGCAGTTCTTGTAGTGGAAATTTTGAATCAGGAATTTTAGAGGGTACATATACCGGAACCCTTACGATAAGA
This sequence comes from Fidelibacterota bacterium, assembly GCA_003645845.1. Taxonomy (GTDB): domain Bacteria; phylum Fidelibacterota; class UBA2242; order UBA2242; family UBA2242; genus B118-G9. Next base: position 983 of record QNCV01000343.1, read on the forward strand.
CAATATTCTGAAGCTGGAGAGTGGAAAGTTAATTATATCCTTTTGAATGATATAGTTGGCAATAATTACAGGTACTATACATCTGAGCTGGAAACTATGGGTTTCCCAACAACTCTTAATGTCTATTATACTCCTGTTCCGGAAATTATTTCAATCACTGATATATTGAATGATCAGGGTAAACGTGTTAGACTCAGCTGGGCAAGAAGCATTTTTGACGGTATAGAATGTGATTCAACTATTATAGGCTACAGCATCTGGCGGCGGATTGATCCTATTCCTGAAGGTACGTCTTCTCTGAAAACACAAGAAACTCCAAAAAACGAGATAAGCGGTTTATCTTTTGATATGGTTGGAAAATCCGATGAGTATCTTGTTGCCTGCGATGCTTCTTTTCCACCGGGAGATTGGGACTTTGTTCTGACCGTTCCTGCCATTGGAGCTGAAAACTACAATGCAGTAGCTCCTACACTTGCGGATTCTACTATTGTATATGGTATGCACTGGTCGGTCTTTACAGTGATTGCTCACACTGATAATCCGCTTATATTCTTTGTTTCCGAGCCTGACAGCGGTTATTCTCTTGACAATCTCGCTCCTCATACTCCGGAAGGACTTCTTGCCAGTGTTATTGGGACTGATATAAAATTGACCTGGGAAAAGGTAACCGATGAGGATTTTAACTATTACACGATCTATCGCAGTACGGAAAGTGGATTTGATCCCGGCAGCATAGAGCCTTATACGACCACAATAGATACTTTCTTTATAGATACTGAAATAGGAATAGGGATAGAATATTACTACAGAATTTCTGCAATTGATTTTTCTGGAAATGAAGGAAAATTTTCCGATGAAGTAAGTGCCACTATCGTAGGTATTAAAGAAGATAATGCCATTCCCAATTCCTATGCACTATTTCAAAACTATCCCAACCCTTTTAATCCAAAGACTACTATTTCCTATCAATTACCGAAATCCGGTTATGTTAATTTAGCAATATACAACAACCGGGGTCAATTGGTGGAAACATTGGTAAATGAGTATAAAAGTGTCGGTTATTATTCCGTCACTTGGGATGCAAGCAAAGTCGGTTCGGGAATATATCTGTACAAAATTTCATCCGGAGAATATTCGGATGTTAAGAAATGTATGGTAATCAAATAGTCGTCATTTACCAGATCAGTGATTGGCTGAGTTTTTCTTCCAACAATCATTTGCGTCGCAAAGAAACCAAAATGTCGGGAAAAATGCTATAAGTTGAAAATCTCAGATAGGGTTGTAAAATAGACACCCCCTGTTGGATTATTTTTATACAAGTCAGAAAATTATCAATCTTGCGAAAGTTTGAAGCCTTCTCAAGGATTATATTTTGTCTACCATTTCTCGTCGTATTTCGTCCAGAGTTCATCACCCAGTTGCCAGGCGCGGTCTACGACTTTTTCGCCCCAGTCAACGGAATAATTCGTCAGATATTGACGGGCCTTTTTTGGATTCTTTTTCATCAGACTAAGCGCTTTTTGTTCAACCGCTTCCTGTTTTTGGAACATCTCATTCTGCATGGGTTTCCAGACCGCCCAGACATCCTTGCGCATATCGCCCCAGCGGTGAGCCGCAATTGTACCCACCCGGTTGAATGCCCACCATGCGGATTTACGATTAAAACCCTTTGTACGTCCGGGTGTTTTATAGGACTCCGCAACATCGGTTATTGAACAGTAAAGCGGCACATAAATCGACGAGGCGACATTATCAAAGGCCAGCCAGACCAAGCCGCCGACTTCATCGGGCAGCCAGTCCCGGGATTGGGTAATCGTGGCATACATCGTGTACCAACGGGCAATCTGTCTTTCACCTAAAGCGCCCCAGCCGCCATTGATTTTAAATAACGGCAGCATATCGTAGGGCATCCAGGGATTGGCCAGCGGTGAAATTTCGTACTTACCGGTTTTCGGATTTTCCCACTTAATGTTTTTAACAATATCATAATCCGTGCCCTGATACCAATCCTGAAACATAGACACCATTTTAGCCACCGTGATCAGGGTATCGGGTTTTACGGAAAAGGGGTAATTTTCGGCATCGGGCGACAAATGTAACGACGGCGCCGCCAAATCATATACCCGCCATTCCCGACGCCGGGCGGCGTAGGATTCGCGGCTTTTCGGTGCATAGGCATACACAAATTCGAACGGACCATTGTCCGGATTCCACCAGCC
>QNCV01000344.1 GCA_003645845.1 Fidelibacterota bacterium
CCGCTTACCTACCGCCGAAGGCGGGTCGGGTGAATGCATGGTTAGCCTGCGCTATTTTCTCCAATTCTCCCAACTCTACCCACGATAGCTCATCCTTGTATAGCCCATTTACGAGCCACAATCCGCTTTCTCGTATTTTCTGTTTTGGCGAGTACATCCCCAGCCAATTGGGAGACGGACGGCATTCTTTACACCATGACACAGTGGAAATTATCTTCCGTTCCCACTCTAACCGTTTTTCTTTGTTGTCTACATCAAATACCACAAACGAAAAGTTCTGCTGGATGTACTCTGTTACTGCCTTCTCAACCCGACGTTGTTTTTCTTCATCAAGCAATGGCAAGTAACGCTCTCTCGCCTTTCTCGTTGTCAAGTCCCAGTTCCATTGCTCCAAAAACGGGTCTTCTGCTCTTTGCAAAATCGCACGCCCAATGTTCTTCCGGAAAATGCTTCGGTCCTTGTTCTCGTTCATGAAGTGCTGTTTCAGCCGAGAACGCAATTGATTTTCGCCTGTATGCGTTCCTACTCTCACTATTCGGTTCGCCCCGTGTGCGTATTCCCCTTTCTCAAAAAGAATGTAGATGCCATTGTGGGGAATTGCCAGTTCATCAAATGGAAACCGATGGCGTGGAAGACTGTTGAACAGGTCATGTAATTGCTGACAAATCTCACTCACGCGCCGTTTTCTCCTTCAGAACCTGCAATTGTTTCCCAATAGGCAAACCGTCTAATGGTACTTCGTAAGACTTCAGATGTGGCAACAGATATTGCCGATAATTCTGCCCAGCCAGTATCACAAAATGGTCGTTTCCCAAGTCACTACGCTCTTGCAGTTGCGAAACTACTTTAGTGGCCCAATTCCTTCGCTCACGAGCAGACATTTTGTTGAGTGTAACGTCATACGGCTCAATTTCTTCATCCAACTGCACCAACCCATATTTTGCAGACAAGATAAACACCTTCTGGGGCGAGAACTGTTGGGCGTATTTCAAATTCATTTGGAAAAGTGGACTGATGTACAAATCCCTGGCTCTTGCCTTGTGAAGTAATTTTTTGCTTACGCATGAAACGAGAACTATTGTATTCATTGAGTTATCCATAGCAGGCTAACATATACATGAGCGACCTGGATAACTGAATATAGACAGCTTTTCATATCGCGATAGATTCCATGCTGTTTCTTCATTATTCATTGTTATTCAAATATTAAAAACAAATACTTTATATGTCAACCGGAATCCTTTGCGATTCCGATAATATTCCTTTGTCGGGCACTGTTCCGGAATAAATTCTTTTTATGCATATTCAATGGACTTTAAATATAACCTTAATTATTCACCGACGTTCGGAAAAGTTTACTGAGTCACCCGTAACTTAGTCAATTTCAGATAGTTAAAATAAGAAATAACAGAAAGGAATCATGCAAACATATAAATTTTTATTATATTGCAGGAATGAAACATTCAGGAGTAATTTTTCAGAAAAATCGAAAATATGCCATTTAATTCAGAAATTAGATTTGCGAAGGTTTGGAACCTCCGCAAGGTTGAAAATCCAAGGTTTATCGAGTCAATCTCAATACAGCTCGTACTTCACCAGCCGCCCGTCCAGGGCGCCGTTTACCAGGGGAATTTTAAACGAGGTTTTCAAACCGACGTTTTTAATATACTCCCGATTCCCAAAATAGATATACGCTGTTGAGCCCTGACATTTCAATTTGAGGAAATCACCGAGTTCACGATAAAATCGCCCCATATCATGTTCTTTGCCCATCCGAACACCGTAGGGCGGATTTGTAACAATAACGGAATCTTTAATCTGTTCAATATCCTTGAAATCGACGGCCTTGATCAGAATGTTTTCAGTCTGGGGAAAACTCATCGCATTTCGGGATATATCTTCAATTGCATACCGGGAAATATCACTTCCCGAGATTAAACCGGCGGGTAAATCACGGATTTTATGATCAGCATTACGTCTTATTCCTTTCCATGCTGTGCTGTCAAAATCAGGCAATCGTACAAAACCAAACCTTTTTCGCAGATACCCGGAGGGGATATTGCAATATTTCATGGCTGCTTCCATGAGCAGCGTTCCGGAGCCGCACATGGGATCAATAAGCGGTTCTTCACCTTTCCAGCCGCTCAAACGAATTATTGCGGCAGCCAGCGTCTCCTGCATCGGAGCCGAACCCGCCTGTAACCGATATCCGCGGCGATGTAAAGATCCGCCGGAAGTGTCGACGCTGATCACTGCGCGGTTCCTTTCGATATGCAGATTAATCCAGATATCAGGTTCCAGCCTTTCGACGTTTGGTCGTTCACCGGTTTTCTCTTTGAAATAATCAACAATCGCATCTTTAAGTCGAAGAGCGGCATATTTGGAATGAGTGATCTTACTATGGGATACGGATGCAAACACGGCAAAAGTGTTATCAATTCCAAAAAGAACATCCCAGGGAATTAGTTTCGCAGTTTTGTACAGATAATCAGCGCTATGACAATCGAATGTCAGGATCGGAGCCAAGACTCTTGTTATCAGTCGTGATTGATAATTGATTCTGTAAAGCGTTTCATTATCGGCATTGAAATACAGACCCCGGTAAACACTTTTGACATCTCCGGCGCCAAGTTCGTTTAACTCCTTTGCTCCCAGCTCTTCCATTCCTCCCGCGATCTGCGCAAAAAAGCGCCGGGACTTTAAATACTCAAATTCTTTCATAGACCTCTTTTAAGTGAAAACCCGGCTTACAGAAAAATTGTAAACCGGGTTCAATCATTTGTCAGCCGTTAATTCTGTTGAGCAATAACGAATAAATTTTTCGCTATTTTCAGAATGGATAGATGGACATCTGTTAACGTCCCATACTCTTTCCGGCGGATTTCAATTCATTACAGGCCCGAACAACCCGATCGGCCATGCCTTTCCGTCCGGCTCGCAACCAGGCACGGGGATCGTACAGTTTTTTCACACCGACTTCGCCTTCGACCTTTAAAACCTTGTCATAATTTACAAACATGTGATTGACAACCGGACGGGTAAAGGCGTATTGAGTGTCCGTATCGATATTCATCTTTACGACACCGTATTCCAGAGTCTCATGAATATCCTCAATGCTTGAGCCTGATCCTCCGTGAAAAACCAGGAAGAAACGGGCG
>QNCV01000345.1 GCA_003645845.1 Fidelibacterota bacterium
ATCTGCTGGAGTGAAAAGAGTCCTGACCCACGTTGGTGGGCGCAGAGTTTTGCCGATATTGTTATTTATGATATTCAAGCGAAAAAACGGCACAGACTCACGGAAAAATCCCGCTATTTTGCGCCGGCATTATCACCGGATGGAAAACGAATCGTGGCTGTGAAAATTGACCCTGACCGTCACTGTTCACTGGTGCTACTCAGGGCTTCAAACGGCAAGAAAATCCGGGAGTTTCCTAACGCGGATAATTATTTTCTGAAAACGCCGGCCTGGTCGGAAGATGGGAGAAATGTTGTCTTCATTCGGCAGAAAAATGGCTTGCGGTGGCTTAGTATTTTGAATGTTATTACCGGTCAGATAAACGATGTCATTTCAGAAAGTTCCGAAGACATCACCTATCCTGTATTTTATGGTGAAAATATTTTATATGATTCGCCCTGGTCGGGAATTGATCACATTTATGCTGTTGGGATTAAATCCGGTCAGAAATACCGGGTTATAGCGCGTAAATTTGGAGCGTATTATCCGCACCCGGCGGGTGACCGGTTATTGTTTTGTGATTACCAGGTAAAGGGATTGAATATTGCATCAACAGTTCTGGATACCTCGTCATGGGAGCCCATAGAAGAGGTGGGGAAACGGAATGTGGATTATTATCAACCCCTGGTTATTCAGGAACAGGGAAGGAATATTCTCAACGCGGAAGAAATTCCTCGAAAACAGTACCCGGTCCAGGATTATTCACCGCTGAAAAACAGTCTGAATGTCCATAGCTGGTATGTATTTCCGTTACCACCTTCCGTCATCTATGGGTTTCTGTCGGACGATTTTCTGAATACCCTTTCGCTGGGAACTTTTGTGACATATCATGCCGGAGAAAATGTCAATTCCTATTCGCTCAGAGCCAGTTATGCCGGTATCCGGCCGATAATTGATACGGAGATCGGTTTTGGAAAACGGGCTGCCACGTGCCACACTCATGGAATTGACACCACCGATGTCTGGGATGAGACGAAAGCATCCATCGGTTTACGGTTTCCGGAGCTGCAGACTTTCGGTGCACGGTCGATGTTTTTACAATACCAACTAAACGCCGGATTAATCAAAGTGAGCAATAAAGAAAGTTTTAATTCTACCGAACCGGGCAATGGCCTTTTTAAAACAGTGACCAGCACCATCGATTTTTCAACAATGCTGAGAAAAGCCTATCGGGATATATATCCGCGATATGGCACCGCGTTTCAGATCAATTACAGCCTGGCAATGAGTGATCATAGAAACAGGGTGACTAGCGATGTCAGATTTGCCTCGGTGCAACAATATCTGCCGGGAGTTTTCAAACATCACAGTCTGAGAGCCAGAGCGGCTTTGGAACTTCGGGAATATGGAGACCGATATCAATTTCAGAGTCGGATGCCGCTGATTCGCGGCTATCACGGGACACCCGGGGTTCTGGGTTCATTGGACTATTCCTTACCGTTGTTCTATCCTGATTTTGCGTTAGGATCATTTTTATTTTTCAAGCGGATTCGGGCGAACCTGTTTTATGATTATGGATTGGTTGATCATCGTCATGTTAATGATTTTCAGGAATACCGGTCCTGTGGTACTGAACTGACTGTTGATTTTACACCACTGACACTCTTTTACCTGGAACTCAATGCCGGGATTCGGTATTCTTACCGGATTGAAGACGGTGACCGGATGATTGAGTTAATTATTGAGGATATTGGATTTTAGGTTAAACAAGAAATTTCTTAATAAATTTTCGCGATCATTTTTTTTTGCATCTATGTCTTTTTTTTGTTCCTTCGCATTTAGAGTGGGTAGGAATCATTTACAAAACATCGTATATGTGGGAGGTGATATTTGAAAATTATTGTTAATCACGATGTAACATAGACATCGTTAGACCTTATAAAATAAATAAAATAGTAGTTGATATTGTTTGTCGATGTTGTTAACGTATTACAAGCTATGTATCGATAGAAAAACAGACATGCAAACAGTTAAAATATCACCAAAATATCAAGTTGTTATTCCTAAAGATGTGCGGAATGCAATGAATTTAAAACCAGGACAACAGATTCAAATATTGCAATATCAAGATCGTATTGAAATGATACCTCAAAAGAATATCTCCGATATGAGAGGATTTCTGAATGGAATAAATACCGAGATCAACAGAGAAAGTGATAGGATATGAATTTAGTGGATTCATCAGGCTGGCTTGCATATCTATCAGATAGTAAAAATGCTGATTCATTTGCCGTTCCATTGAATGATATAAAGAATGTGATTGTCCCGACAATTTGTATTTATGAAGTATTTAATGTCGTATTAAGAGAAAAAGGTGAGAGTCAAGCATTACAATCTGTTGCCCTTATGCAACAGGGGATTGTAGTTGATTTGACATTTGAAATATCAATTCAATCTGCGAAGTTTAGTTCAGTTAATAAAATCCCGATGGCTGATAGTATAATTTATACTACAGGTCAAATATATAATGCAACTATTTGGACCCAGGATGATGATTTTAAAGATCTTCCTGATGTAAAATATTTTTCAAAATAATCGGATTAACCATTGTGTTCACCTAACAGCGAAAGATGTTCGATAAATTTCAAATAGTCAGATTTATTGGATGTTCCTGATAATGAAAACACGCTGCACTTATATTTCGCTTGCAGTTCCTTTTTTGTTTTATCGTTAGGAGAAATAGAGTCATGAAACCAGTTGAAAAATATAAAATATTGATAAAGGAGGCATCATGAAACCAAGGAAAATTAAAGACAATATTTACTGGATGGGTTCTGTGGATTGGGACAGGCGTCTTTTTGACGCTCTTGTCCCGCTTCCGGACGGGACAAGTTATAACGCGTATCTCATCGAAGGAAGCGAGAAGACTGCTTTGTTGGACACTGTTGATCCGCCCATGGCCCATGAGCTGCTTTTCCAACTTGAAGGGATTCCAAAACTTGATTATGTCATATCCCATCACGCCGAGCAAGACCATTCCGGGACAATTCCGAGGGTGCTTGAAATATTTCCTGATGCGAAGCTGATAACAAGCACCAAGGGAAAAGGGATGCTCGTGGATCTTTTGCAGATACCTGAAGA
>QNCV01000346.1 GCA_003645845.1 Fidelibacterota bacterium
ATAATCTCCCAGCGAAACGGAAAATCTGCCGCTGAATTTCTTAGCGCCCTCTTTCGTAATAATGTTCACAATTCCCGACTGCGCTTGACCATACTCCGCGTTAAAGGTTCCGCTGATGACCTGCAGCTCCTGTACCCAGTTATTTTCCAGCCCCACGGAACTGCCGCCATTGTACTGATCCGTCACCGGAACACCGTCAATCAAATAGGCAATTTCCCCGGCGCGGCCGCCCCTGATGTGGAACTCACCGGAAGCGTCTTTCACAACACCGGTTTGCAGCTGAATCAGATCATCAACTTCCTGTACCGGCATGGTTTCAATTTTTTCCGAAGAAACATAGGCGGCGGTACTGGTGCGGTCCATCTCAATTATTTTACGCTCGCCGACAACAACAACTTCCTTACCCTGAATCGTTTCCGGCCTGATGTTGAAATCCACAGACGTGGTGCGGTCAACATTTACCGTTATTCCCGTATAGGTTATCTTTTCATATCCAATAAATGAACACACCAGATTATAAGTCCCGGGTGAGACATTGATGATGAAATAATTTCCGTCAGCATCGGAAACAGCGCCAAAGTCAGTATTTTCAAGATATATATTGGCTCCGATGATCGGTTCATTTGTATCTGCGTCAATAATCCTGCCGCTGATTTTACCGGTGGTGCCGGGATAGGCGGTCCGGAACACAAAAGACAAGATCATAACTGCAATTAAAAACCTTTTATTCATTCATTTCTCCGAATCTATTGAATATGCTCTCTTTTATCCCATGAAATCTTGTTCTACAAATCCAAGGAAAAGTAGATTTCTTCTAATGAGAAATCGCCTGAATTTTTCTGGTATTTGAATTTTTATAATCAGCCTTATCATACATGGAAAAACAAATAGAATATTTATACATAAATATTAATTCTTAGATAGTTTGCATACTTTCCATCTAAAAGTCAACAAATTTTTTTCCATATAATCCTGCTCCCAGTTGTCTAACGATAAAAAATAATAAAGGCCCCACAAAAATGCTACCACTTCAATCACAGCTTACACAAAACCCGTCGGTTTTATATTGCATAAATATTCTTTATATCTTATTTTTACCACAAATGATATCAATACGCCCAGAAACAAACCATTCTTCACAAAGTGAGGTGTATCATCAAAATCAATGTGTCTGACGATCTGCTGCTCTTAGTATCGACGCTCTACTACATCGAAGGCCTTGGACAGACGCGGGTAGCCGAACTCGCAGGTATTTCACAGGCAACCGTATCCCGGCTGCTGGAAGAAGCCCGCAAGATGGGCATCGTTCAAATATCCGTTAAACCTTTTTCTGCTAGGGACGATGAACTCGAAGAGCAGCTTAAAGAGCGCCATAATCTGAACACTGTGCTGGTCATTAAAACCATCCCCGGACATTCTGATGAAAACCGCCGGAGGGCATTGGGACATTTCGCCGGACCAATAATAAGCAACCTGATCCAATCAAATTCCCGGGTTTGCGTTGCGGCGGGCCGGCATATTAACAGTCTGACAGACAATATGTCTCCGTCCGGAAATACGCCCGGAGTGACATTCATACAGGCTATGGGCGATATCAGCACTCACATCAAGGAAGATGACGCCATCGAGATTACCCGTAAGCTGTCAAAGCGCTGGAATGGACAGTTTTTAAGACTGCAGGCGCCGGCAATCACGGAAAACAGCCAAACCTATGAAGCCTTTGTCTCCCACGAACAGATTAAATTTGTCCTGTCCCAAATCGACAACGCCGATCTCGCATTTGTTGGTATCGGTGTTCATGGAAATTCTGTGTTTTACGATCGGGATTTTTTAAAAACAAATGATATCAATTATCTGGTTCAAAAAGGTGTGGTAGGCGAAATCTGTGGTCATTTTTTCAACAAATACGGCGATGAATGCAACACGGCATACCGCAATCATGTCATTGGTGTAAGCCTGGAACAGTTGAAGAAAATCCCGCAGGTCATTGCTGTCACCAGTGGCCCTTACCGCGCCGAAGCACTGGCCGCCGCTATCCGGGGCAACCTGATCAACTCTTTGATAATTGATGATATCGGCGCTAAAGCCCTGATGCAATTATCCTGAAATCCACAAATAACGTGAGTTCGAAGCAGTGCGGCAATTTCCACAACCAGCAATCCAATACTCCATTACTCAATTCGCTCTACTCCCAGTTTCCTGTTACATTTAGCTTAACGCCCATCCTTACATCAAACTCAGAATAAATAATAATATTCCCTTAACGTCCCGCCGCAGCGGGACGAAAAGAGAATTTGTGAAGAGGAGAAACGAAAGGAAATTGTATCAGTAAATCTGCGAGGAAGGATGAAAAGAACGTTGCTCGAGTTCCTGGATCTGATCCACTTTAGGTTGAGAACGACCGCCGCTGAACTCCGATTCCAGCCAGGCATCCACAATCACTTTTGCCAGTTCTATCCCAATCACCCGGGCTCCCATTGTCAACACCTGCGCATTATTGCTTTTCTTTAATCGCTCCGCCGAATAGACATCATGACACACGCCGGCATAGACGCCCTCGACTTTATTTGCGATAATCGCCATACCGAGCCCGGTGCCACAAATCAGAATACCACGGTCATATTCACCGTTTTTGATTTTCAGCGCCAGATTATAGCCGATCTCGGGATACAGAGCAGCCTTTTTTGAGCTGTAATTCAAATCCGTAATATCGACACCCGAATTTTTAAGATATTCATATAACGCTTTTTTCAAGTCCGTGGCTGCATCATCACAGTCAATCGCTATTTTTAAATTTTCATCTCGCATCTTTATTATCCTATGCCGCTCTGAGTTTGCGTTTTTTATTATTGTGTTCATCATAGGCTTTCGTACCGGGAAGATGGGGATTGCTGTTCCACAATAAAATAAAACAGAACATGGCTGCCAGTGCGGAAATAACCAGCATCATAAAACCCGTGTCCCAGCCGTAATTATCAACAATCGCTCCAAGGCCCCAGCCGGAGATTACCGTACTCATATAGCCGAATAAGCCGGTGAGACCGATCGCGGCGGCGCCGGCTTGTTTGGGTACCATATTGGCCGCAATAACAGCCACGAGACACTGA
>QNCV01000347.1 GCA_003645845.1 Fidelibacterota bacterium
CCAGAATTATCCGAATCCCTTTAATCCTATAACAACAATACGTTATGGGTTGCCTGAGAATGGCAAAGTTCGCTTGCTGATCTACGATCTGGCAGGACGGCAAGTGGTTGAACTGATTAATTCCCCGCAAAATGCCGGATGGCATCAAACTATATGGGATGGAAAAGATAATAACGGCCGATTGATAAGCAGTGGAATTTATCTCTGTCGTATTCAGATGGTTTCAGATACCAAGACGGTGACAAAACAAATGAAAATGGTCTTCATGAAATAACAAACGGGAAGGTGAAAAAAATGCAGAACCCTATTAAATATTTATGGCTGATCTTGCTGCTCTGCATCCCGGTTTGGGCTACTTCGCCTGCCTGGAATGTTGATGCCGGCCAATACGAGTTTGATATGTCAGTGACCGGGACTCTCGAAATGAACCAGGAAGCGATAACAACTGACGGAAATATAGTGGCAGCATTTGTAAATGATGAATGCCGCGGCGTTGCCCAGACTGCAGAGTTTACTCCAACGGGAAATATGACTTTCTCAATGGTCATATACAGTAATGTTTCGGCTGGTGAGGTAGTGACATTTAAAACCTATCTCCCCGATGATGATATGATCTGTTCTATTTCGGATTCTCTGAATTTTGTTGCCGATCAGGTTAATGGTGATCACTATAATCCTGTTGTTTTTAATCTACTGATGCCGCCGCCGGATTGGTCGGTGAATCCCGCTGGTTTTGAGTATGATCTATCATTTACCGGTGTGGTTACTATTGATGGCATTGAATCGGTTGATGAAAACGATATTGTCGGCGCCTTCGTTAATGACGAATTGCGGGGATTCTCAGCACTGGAATACTACAGCGCTTTTGATCGCTGGTTTGTATCTTTTCCCATTTACAGCAATCTCGCCTCCGGTGAAAATATCACTTTCCAAATATATGATGCCAGTAACGGTATCCTGTTACCTGCCAACGATTCACTGAATTTTGTTGCAAATGATGTGATTGGCGATTTTAATACCCCCTACATCCTTTCAGTCGGTAAAATACCAGTCAGTGATAATTGGACGATTCTGGTTTACCTTGATGGTGACAATGACCTGGAAGAGGCAGCGATTGACGACATTAACGAAATGGAATCGGTAATATTGCCCGATGGTATCAATGTCATTGTCCAGATTGATCGCATTGAAGATTATGACGCTTCCAACGGTGACTGGACCGATACACGGCGATATGAAATTGTACATGATTCTGATATGTACACCATCAATTCTAACCGGGTGGATAATAATCTGGGTGAATTGAATATGGGTGACCCACAGACTCTGGCTGATTTTATCACTTGGGGTGTCGAAGCATATCCTGCTGAGAATTACATGTTGATTATGTGGAATCACGGCGGTGGCTGGCGCAAGAAAAGCCTGACGGAAATACCGGGAAAAAGGACTGAACTGACCGATCCAAATACCGGAATTGTTAAAGCAATTTGTTGGGATGAAACCGATGATGGCGATCATCTTGAAATGCTTGAAGTCAAAGATGCCCTTAATCAAATGACCATCAGCACTGGAAATACGTTTAATATTATGGGATTTGATGCCTGCCTGATGGGATTAATGGAAGTCGCTTATGGTGTCAAAGATTATGTGTCGGATGTTGTCGTATTTTCCCAGGAAACCGAACCGGGTGACGGCTGGAATTATGCCAGTTGGCTGAATAGTTTAAGCGCCGCACCGGAGTCCGATTCAAAGACAATAGCCGGGTATATTGTCGATTCGTATGCCGCTTTTTATGCTGATGGCTACAACACAACTCAGTCAGCTTTGGATATGACAACCCTGGATAATCTTAAAATCAAAATCGATAATTTTGCCAATTCCTTCACCGGGGAATGGTCTGTCATCGATGCTGCTGTTGATGCGGCTTACAAATTCAATACAGCTGAAAATTATGTCGATCTGAAACAGTTCATGCAATACTGCTCGTCCAATTTAAGCGATGGCAGCGCTGCGGCCGATGTTATTAATGCTCTTGATGAAACCATTATTCACAATGCCGCTACTGGTGATTTGTTCGGTGCAACCGGTATGAATATTTACCTGCGACGCTATCTGGACAATGAAGGTGAATTCTATTATTCGGCACCCTACTGTGATTTTACCGCTGAATCAGACTGGCCCAACTTTTTATCGGGCTATCTGGATTATATGCGTAGCGGTTCAATCGTGGAATTCCCCACAGATACTGTCGGCTTTGAACAGAATGTTACCCTCAGCTGGAAAACCATTGATGCCGATGGTGATAGCGCCAGCTTCTTTAGACTCCAAAGCAGCAGCGCTCATACCGGTGACTACGTCCTGGCGTTGAAAACCTGGTACAATCAGATGAATGACTGGCTGATAACGCCTAAAATTCAGATCCAGGATCTTGCCGAAATATCGTTTTGGGCGAGATCCACCGATGACAATTGGCTTGAAAGTTTCAATGTAAAAGTATCAACCACCGGAAGTGAAGTGGCAGATTTTACTACAACTCTGGAAACAGTTACTGATTTATCCAATTCATGGACCCAATTCACTTACGATTTATCAGATTACTCCGGGCAGGAAATCTATGTGGCCATTCAGGGAATCTCAAACGATGGAAACTACCTGTTTATTGATGACATCAGTTTAGTTAATAATACATCAGCAAACCAATCAATTTCTTCAACAACCACCGGCGGGAAGTGGAGCGAAAGCACTACCTGGATTGGTGGAATTGTTCCAACCGGGACAAACGACGTAATTATTCAAGGACCCGTAATTGTAGATGTGGATGCAGCATGTAACAATCTTTTAGTCGAGTCAGGTGTGACTCTGGAAAACTACAGCTATTTTGATCGAACACTTGTAGTTAATGGTTCTTTAACTAATAAAGGTCTCGTCCGTGATGGTGCTACGTATCATACATTCACATTAGACATTAGGGGTAATATTACAAATAATGGGCAATGGGAAAACAGCTATACAATCTGTTCCGGCGCTTCGGATCAGTATCTTGCAATGGACCCCAATGCAACATTTTCGACAGGACGTCTTGAAAATACAGATTCGGCAAGCG
>QNCV01000348.1 GCA_003645845.1 Fidelibacterota bacterium
ATAAAAATATGATGCTTATTATTTACAATAACTTACGAATTTTTAGCGATGAAGTCAGATGATGGTCTCCGAAACCGGTCTCAGACATCTATCTGTAATGATCGATGGCAACGACACGCCCGGTACGATTAAATATATTGAGGATACATGGAAATCATTCTATCCCGGGCTACCCTTTGAGTACACTTTTCTTGATAAACAATTCGAAAATACCTATCGCAACATTGTCCAGCTGCAATCTTTGTTCAATATCTTTACAGGTGTGGCGATTGTGATTGCGTGTCTCGGCCTGCTCGGTCTGTCGGTATATGCTACCGAGCGGCGTATCAAAGAGATTGGTATTCGCAAAGTGCTGGGAGCGTCCGTGTGGGAAATTACGGCGCAGCTGAACCGGGAATTTTTAACCCGGATTCTTGCGGCTAATTTGATTGCCTGGCCTATAGCCTGGTGGTTTATGAATAATTGGCTTCAGGAATTTGCATATCGCAGCAGTCTGCAACCGCTTACTTTTGTGCTCGCCGGCCGGGATAACTGCGGGGATTGCGCTGTTTACGGTCAGTTTGCAGACGATAAAAGCGGCGCTGACGGACCCGGTCAGAGCCTTGCGGTATGAGTAAGAACCGCCGTGTGAATAGGGAGTAAAAAATATTGTCAGATGCGGCGGGAATAAAATGAAAATTAGTCTCTGCTCATATCTTCGAATTGGATAACGCCGGTCAGGTCCACATCCAACAACCCCACAAAGCTTACTTTCAGGATGCCGCCCAGAGGAATAAAACGGGAATCCGTCTCCAGTCCGGCAAGATGAACGCCATGCAGGCGCACCCGCTCTTCACCTGCGTGGACATTCCACTTTAAATCGTAAATGCTGTAATGCGATTGAAGTGCGGACTTTTCCAGCCGGACCGGATAAATTTCCGCCAGAAAAAGAACTTCCCGAATTTCCGCAAATCGCCGCCGACAGAGCAAACGGGTGAATTCAATCAGGTTTGACGCTTCTGTATTAAGGCCTTTTTGAAAAATTGCCAGCTTCAGTTTCCGGGGGCTCTCCGCTTCATAGCTGCGGAATATCCAGCGCTTGTCCCTTTTGACATAAATGAATTTTTCCGGTTCCCGGCTGACGACTTCATCCACAAATACCGAATCGTTCAACCGGTAACTCAGATATTGCGTATCCCACTTATCGAAAGGCGGATCGTAGGCAATCGAGAATGAATCCCGGTCGCTGATGATGACTTTACCCAACTCCAGCCGCCCGATGCGCAGGTTGAAGAGATGGATATCCGCTGTCAGGATATAATGTTCTTTGAATTCCCGCTCGCCGGCGGAATATTTTTCGGCTAATGTCCGGCGGACACCGGAATTCAACCCGTCAAGTTGCCTCAGTAAATCGGAAACGGAATTATCCTGTGCAAAAACCGTAACTGCCGCGATAATTAACAACAGGGCAAATTTCGCCGGATAATTTTTTAATATGACTTTTTGATGAATTCCGGTTTTCACTTTTTATAATGCTTTTTCTCTGTTCATCTGTGACTATTAGCGACTGAACTGATCACCGTGGCAAATTAAAGCAGAAAACTCAAATCGTCGCCGGGCTGATATTCAACTGCCTCTTTGCCGGCCTCCATCAGACGCGCGCCGGTTGTGCCTTTGAGGGTCATCCGGTTATCCTCCACATGCAGCATGGCGCCTTCCCGCAAACCGACAACCGGGACATCATTGAACACGTGAAATTCTTTGATCCGGGTTTCCCGGGTTTCACCCATGTGCCTGGAATTGGGATCGGGATCGAGGTAATGAGGATTAATATTGAAGGGAACCAGGTTCAGCGCTTCGAAAGAGGGCGGGTACATAATCGGCATGTCGTTGGTGGTCATAATGCTGCAGGTGGCGACATTGGAACCGGCGCTGGTGCCGATGTAGGGTTTGCCTTTGGCGACTTCTTCCCGGATCGTATCGATCAGATCGTGCTTATACAGTCCGGTAAGCAGCACAAAGGTATTCCCGCCGCCGATAAAAATGGCGTCAGATTGCCGAATTGCAGCTTTCATATCATTTGCTTCGTGCACACCGGATAAATCAAAACCCATTTTAGCAAAGCGTTTCCGGGCAATTTCAGTGTATCCCTCATGACCGATTCCGCCGGGACGGGCAAAGGGGACAAAGGCGACGGTTTTTCGGTTTCCCAGGAATGTTTTGATGTTTTCGGCGCAATGATCGAGATAACCGCTGCCGTGCAGGGTGGAGTTGCTGATTAACAGAAGATTGCGAGACATTGGCGTATCCTTTCGTTTCTTTCCAAGAACCGTTTAATTTAGCAGAATAATGACGGAAGACAAAGCGATTAACCATGATAAAATTCCATTGAAAATAGGTAACGGACGGAAATCAGGGGTTTTTATTGCGGAGCGATTTACCCGGCGAAAAGTGTTGAAGACGTGGTTTACCCGGCGTAAAGTGTTGAAGACATGAAGCCGTGTAACGAGAATCAAAAAGTCATGCCGTAAACCTGTCAGGGTTAATCGGTTAATCTACTTCGGGTTGGAATTTTCTTATACACCTGACAGATTTGATCCGGCGGAGATGAAATCGCAAAAATTCCCATTCCCTTTTGTTCAGTCAATCATGATCCGGGGATTTTCTGAGGTTGGAAGAGAGATTGGTTGCAGCGTTGAGTATCTTTGTCTCGCAGGGGAAATTGTCGGAGAAACGGCAGTATATTCCACCGAATGAAGTTATGCATTTACGGGTGGAGTACAGAGATGTTCAAATCGGGAAGATGATCAAATCAACACCAGGAAAGCCGCTGATCGGTTCAAATAAGCATACTCAATGTCACAAAATTCTTGCTTCTCATTGTCGATATTATTAAAATGTTTCAGTATTACAGGAACTTCCGGAAATATGAAAAATGTTCCCCATTAGATTATTTTTCCCGATAGCCGGAACACTTCACAACACTATTAACGATGGAAATTTCAAATGGAACATTATCGTTGGTGGAATATTATCGAGCTACGATAACATTCCTATTGACAAGTCGAAAAATGAGGATTAATCTGTAAATAACAATGAGATACGCAAAAACAGCCTG
>QNCV01000349.1 GCA_003645845.1 Fidelibacterota bacterium
AAGTTTGGAGCATCTTCGTGTTTTTCGGGATAGCCGGCAACGCCGATACAAAAATCCGTCCGGTCGGCATCCAGTTCATCCTCAAGAAAGATGCCCTTGTTCATGTTTTGAATTTGACCGACAAGGTCTGCCGCGTAAGGATTTATTGTACGATCGGGCTGGATATGTTTTTTAAATTTACGAACATCACCCCGCAAAGCCATAACGTTTTCAATCCCCAGGTAATTCAATTCGATTAAAGCGTCCTCGGTCTCTTCCCGGGTAAAACCGGTGCAGAGCAGGTGTACAACGGTTTCCACCTTGAAACGGTACTTGATCGCTGCGGACAGGCCAATCGTTCCGGGGCGTTTCCGGCTGATTTTCCGGATGAAGCTGCCGTCCGGCTGTTCCACATATCGTGCATCGGCGGCATGGCTGGTAACATCGATAAAGGGTGGCCGGAAAATCATCAGTTCTTCGACAATCCGGTAGATTTCATTGGCACTGCGGCCGCGGTCCGGCGGAATGATCTCGAAGCTGATCAGCGGATCTTCGGCTTTCGCTAAAAATTCAATGACTTTCAAAGGCCACCTTTAATTGTTTTTGGGTTTGAATAAGCGCCTCTAAATGGCGCTGATGAAGCATGTCTTTTCTTTCTTCCGGAATATACTGGAAAAGATCATATAGGAGTAAAAAACGGCGTATGCGCTCCGCATCGCTTAGGCGTCTATTTTCTTCCTTTTCCCACTGATTGAAGCGATCCATTCGTAGAATATAATCTCGATATTCAGAGTTCATCAAGATACCCTTTTATGGTACTAAAAAGTTCCGGACGATCTAATAATATGCTTAACTCCTGACAATGATTCAAGAGATAATGTCGATCCAATTGCTTAAGTTGTTGTTCAATGATGATTTTGATATCATCCCAGTCTTTCGCACGCTTGGAAACCACCTTCTGAATAATCAGGTCTTCAGGAGTGCATAACTTCAATTTCACACCGCCATATTCACGTGTTTCAGCTCTCTGTATGGCTTCTTTTTCAAAGGGCAAATTGGCCCGGATAATATCAACAGGCACACCGGCTACGATGACTGGAAGGACCTGAGTATCCGTGAAAAATGCCAGCGGATCCTCCGGTCGTATCTCGGCAATCGTCTGAATACTTTTAACGAAATCGCCAACACTGTTACCGGATTCAAGAATAATTTTAATATCAATATCGAAGGTCTGACGGGGATTTCCGTAAATCGTATTGGCAATCCCACCAAAGACCATATACGGGATTTTCTGCCGGTTAAGCCAATCAACCAGTTTTTTTAATGCGTTAAATAAGGGATGTGCAAGCAAGTTCATAAAAACTAAATTTAAACTTATAACCGTCCATCGGCTTCCGGTGCAATGCCCTTAACGTCATAGAGAATCCCGTGACCGTTGGTCAGTTTTTTCAGATCCATCTCGGCAAACTGACGGTGGGCCACAGCCAGGACCACGGCATCGTATTTTCGTGATTCGTGATTCGTGAGCAGCGAAACCCCGTATTCCTTTTGAACCTCATCGGGATCGGCCCAGGGATCATAGACATCCACGGCACAGCCGAACTCTTCCAGCTCCCGAATCACATCAATCACCCGGGAGTTACGGATATCGGGGCAGTTTTCTTTAAAGGTAATTCCCAGGACCAGAACTTTGGAATCCGCGATGGTGTGCCCATTCTTGATCATCAGTTTGACTACTTCCCCGGCCACATACCGGCCCATGGAGTCGTTGATCCGGCGACCCGCCAGGATCACTTCGGGATGGTAGCCGATCTCCTGGGCCTTATGGGTCAGGTAATAGGGATCCACACCGATGCAGTGGCCGCCCACCAGTCCGGGCCGGAAGGGCAGAAAATTCCACTTGCTGCCGGCAGCCTCGAGGACCTCCAGAGTATCGATGCCCATTATATTAAATATCTTCGCCAATTCATTGACAAAAGCAATATTAAGGTCCCGCTGGGCGTTCTCGATAACCTTGGCGGCTTCGGCGACTTTCAGAGACGAGGCTTTGTGAGTTCCGTTTTGAACGACCATGTTATAGAGGGCATCGACTTTATCCGCCACTTCAGGTGTCGAGCCGGACGTGACTTTCTTGATTGTTAAAAAGGTATGTTCCTTATCGCCGGGATTAATGCGTTCCGGGGAAAAGCCCACGAAAAAATCCTCGTTATATTTCAGCCCGCTTTCCTTTTCGAGAATCGGCACGCAATCCTCTTCCGTGGCGCCGGGATAGACCGTGGATTCATAGATTACAATATCGCCTTTTGAGAGAACTTTGCCCACCGTGCCCGAGGCTTTGATCAGGGGCGTCAGATCGGGACGTTTGTATTTGTCAATGGGGGTCGGGACGGTAACAATATAGTAGTTACAGTCTTTGATTTCTTCGAGTTGATCCGTTAAGTAGAGACCGCGTCGGCGGTCCCAGTTGCCGGGTTCGGTCACCAGCACCGACTGCAGGTTATCATCGTCCACTTCGAGGGTATCGTCGTGACCGGCATTCAGTTCGTCGATCCGGGCGCGTTTGACATCAAAACCGACGACCGGCAGTTTCTTGGCAAATTCCACAGCGAGAGGCAGCCCCACATAGCCCAATCCGATAGTGCAAATGCGAATGTCTTTCATTGTTTCTCCGTAATTCTTAAGTCGTAATTTGTTATCTTTATTCTTATCACAAATTCCTTTTTTTGATTGTCGTACGGATGCTTATGCAATATTGGCCGGAATAGAAATTACCGCCGGTCTTATCTGGCTGACAAAACAATATTTTTTCCTCTTCCGGAATTACCCTTGTAATCCGATAAATACGTGTCACAAACCGGATTGATTTCTGCCAGACATCAAAATCTTTATATGTTTTCAAACCGACTCTCTAATCACTATTCACGATTCACGAATTACGATTTACAGTTTCAGAGGTAAGGCGATTTTCTTACCCATCTGAGCAGATTTATAGATCGCGATAATCAGTTCCAGGCTCTTGCGGCCGCTGCGGCCGTCCGTATCGGCATCGCTGTCACCGTTCAGGGTGGCAATGACATTTTTATAATATGGCAAATGCCCTAATCCAT
>QNCV01000350.1 GCA_003645845.1 Fidelibacterota bacterium
AAGATGGTGATGATAAGGTAGAATTCATCGGGCGGAGACCTACGGTGCGGGCAATAAAGGAGCGGGAGAGTCGTTATCCCCCTAACCCTCGGCTTTCCCGCTCCGCCTAATTTACATTGCGCAAACATATAATGATTCCCGGCTGCCATCAGACACTACCTGGGATTCACAGCCACACCGGTAATCTACAGCGAATAATCCAATCGGCGTTTGATAAACCATGTGATAGCAGCAATTGTACATCCCGCAGGGATAAGATAATTCTGGCAGATATTTGATCTGGTTTTCATTGAGGCCGGTGTGGTCGGCGATTAGTTTGAGATTTGTATTATGTGGTTCAATAGCCATGTTTAATGCTCCTTTGATATTGACATACTATTAAAATCAATCAGATAGAATATTAAAATAATCCTTGCAAATAGTTTGTATCGGTGCTATTATTAGAACCATGAGTACTGATAATAGAACTAAAATAAATATACTGGTGAATGACTGGATCAGAGGCACGGTGAAGACTGCAGCCGCATTGAGACAGTACGGAATAACTTACGAATTAATTAACAGATACAAGAAAAGTCGCTGGATAGAACCATTAGGTGATGGAGCCTATAAATTATTTAGTGATTTTGTCGAATGGCAGGGTGCCTTGTATGCCATTCAGAGACAGTTGAAATTATCCGTTCACCCTGGTGGGAAAACATCTCTGGAATTGCAGGGATATGCGCATTATCTGACAGACAAAATGAGACAGGTGTTTTTATTCGGTTACCGTGGTGAAAAACTTCCAGGGTGGTTTAATAACTATAACTGGCAGGTAACGATCCAGTATACAGCCAATCAACTATTTCCCCAAAATACGGCGGCCGGTCTGACAAAGTACAAGTACAGGGATTTCGAAATCACAATCTCTTCGCCTGAAAGAGCGATCCTGGAAATGCTAAACCATTTTCCGGAATATCACAGTTTCGATGAATGCTATAAGATATTTGAGAATCTCACAACACTTCGTCCTCAATTATGCCAGGAATTATTAGCGAAATGTCAATCAATAAAAGTAAAGAGAATGTTTTTATTTATGGCCGATTATACTGGACACAGTTGGTTTGAAAATATAAATATTCAGTCAATAACGCTGGGCAGCGGCAACAGATCTCTGGTTAATGGCGGTATCTTAAACCGAAAATATCAAATTACAGTTCCAAAGGAATACGCGTAGTGCAAGACAGGTTATATGATCATCAGGCATACTTATTATTAAGGATACTGCCACTTATCCACCGCTACAAAGAATTCGCTATTAAGGGTGGTACTGCCATTAACTTTTTCTATCGTAAAATGCCCAGATTGTCAGTTGATATTGATCTGAGCTACCTGCCCATTCAAAATCGCCAGGTAAGTCTGGATAAAATTGATTACTTATTAAATGAAATAACCCGAGACATTAAACGTTCAATACCAGAAGCATCTATAGAATCAAGCCAATCAGAGGGTTCAATCAACAGGTTGACTGTTTCAACAAAGAATGCGACGATTAAAATTGAGCCAAACCTTGTCATCCGCGGTAGTGTTTACCCTGCAATTGAAAAAACAATCGCTCCCTCGGTTTCTGAATATTTTGAATTGTCCGCAAGAAGTCAGGTGTTAAGCCTTGCCGATGTGTACGGAGGTAAAATCTGTGCCGCTCTTGATCGTCAACACCCTCGGGATCTGTTCGATATTAAACTGTTATTGGAAAATGAGGGTATTACTCAAAACATTAAAAATGCATTTATTATATATCTAATAAGCCATCCACGTCCGATGGTTGAATTGTTGGATCCGAATTTTATTCCGATCGAATCGTTGTTCTATCAGGAGTTTGAAGGAATGACGTTTGTTAGCATTACTATAAACGAGTTGTTAAGAGTTCGAGAAGCTTTGGTTAAAGAGATAAATTCACAATTATCAGAAAAAGACAAGCAATTTATTTTGTCAATAAAATCTGGAAACCCGGATTGGCATTTATCTCCAGTGGCCAAAGTAGCAGAATTGCCGGCGGTAAAGTGGAAACTGGTGAATATCAGGAAAATGTCAAAAGCAAGACATCACTCTGCATATTCCAAACTTGAAACACTTCTTATTACATAATATAGGTTCATATCTTATTTCTCCCAGAATGGGCGGAGCCCGGATAGCAGCGGAGGTCATGCTGCTTGTCCGGGCTTCTTTTTGATGTGGGGGTTAGTTGAGGATCGCCCAAAGGGATTTGGTGAACTGACCGGTTTTACTAAGGTATGGGATGGCTTTAACGACTTTATGCTCATCAAGATAATTCTCAATACCATCTTCCGGAATAAAGACAGAATCATGAATATGAGGAATCCCATCTTCAATAGAAAAGTCTTCGACTGTTTCAAAATCTGCTACGATCTCGTCGCTGGTCCAGAAACGCATTAAATGACCCGGTTTATCTGTAATTGTATATCTGAGTTCATGACCAAAGATTTCATTCAGTTGACCATATCCCAGGTGGATTAGAAATCCTCCATTGCTGTTGGTCCTTGTGAGGTAGGCTCGCAGGGCTTCCCACCTGGCAATGATGCTGAAGGATTTTGATGCTGCTGTAATTGCCATTATTCCCTGTTCGAGCCTGTAAAGAATTTTATTTGAACAGCGTTTTTACCAGTTCGCCCCGATATATTCTTCAAACATTTTGAAAATAGATCAACCTAAAATAGATAGAATTTAAAGCCCGACTATAAATCGGGTTTTTTTATTACAAATGATTTATCCACCGGTCAATTACCGGATTTGAAAGTGTTTTGTCGACGATAGTACACCGGCCTGTCACGCCGGAGAGTCAGTGATTGAGTCTGGATGAACTCTGAAAAGATATTTGCGTAAAGGGTTTTTACGATCAGATAGCCCCAATATTTTTCAACTATAAAGAACAGATAAAGAGAGACAATTAAATATATCAAGCCCGGCTGAATGGTCGGGTTTTTCGTTATTTCCGTATCCGGTTTCCAATGCCAAAATATGCCAATATTGTGATCTAAATTGCAATAAATTGGGATACAGACGGGATACAGTTTGGATTTCATGT
>QNCV01000351.1 GCA_003645845.1 Fidelibacterota bacterium
TTCATCCGAAGGAAGAATCGAAATCCACCGTGAAAAACCCGATCAAGCGCCCCTGGTCAGCATCATCATCCCCACTACCGATGCAACCCGGGACGGATTACTGCCATCTTTGTTAAAACAACTGGAAGAACAAACCTTCCGGGATTTCGAAATCATCGTCATCATCGGCGACACACGGCAGGGACGGGCTATTAATTGCGGCGCTCAGCTGGCTGAAGGTAAATATCTTGTTACATTCGATGATGACACCAGACTGGGACACAATGATCTGCTGGAAAAAATGGTCAGCCAGATTGAAAAGCATCCCGATATCGGCATGGCCGGGGTAGCTAACCTTGTCCCTGAAGATGCCTCTTTTTTCGTCAGACGTGTAATGAAAGAACTGCCCCGGCGAACATCGCCCATGGTTACTGAAATTGTCGACAGTGATATGGCCGAACACCCCTGCTGCATTATTCCCCGGCATGTCTTTCTGGAAGTCGGCGGTGAAAATGAGATCATCCCCCGGGGTCTCGATCCGTACCTGCGCCAGGAAATCCGCAAAGCCGGCTATCGTGTTGTGGTTTTACCGGGTGTATATATTCACCATCTCCCGCCCAAGACGTTTAAAAAATTCGTCAAACAGTTTTACCGCAACGGCAAAATGGCCGCCTATGTCAACAAATTTTACCCGGAATTCGTCATTGAATTAACAACCCGGCATGGTGATGAAGTACCCAAGAAACGTTTTATCATTTCACGTATTTTTTCATATTTTTACAGATTATTGGCGACTTTAGTGACATTTCGCATATTTTATTTACTGAGTCTGATTCTATATTTGAGCGGTTATATAGTTGGGTATCTAAATTTGAATAAAGATGATGTCTGAGCGCAAATCCCTGTTGATCCCCGGCGATTTTCCACCAGTTGTCAGCGGAATTGCCACTTATTTCGCCGAGATATGGCAACACTTTCCACTGAAAAACTGCTTTATTCTTGCTCCAAAAGACAAAGGCTGGCAAACATTTGATGCATCATCGCCGCTGAACATCATCCGCCGAAAAATTCCCACAGACAATTCAACCGGAGCCAAAATACTTAAGGGGATTATGCATACCTTTTGGGCCATTGTCTTACATCTGCGATACGGGTTTCACATCATTCACTGCGGGCAGGTCCTGTCATCGGGAATAACCGGCTGGACAATGAAAAAACTTTTTAAAATTCCTTATATCATCTATGTTTATGGTTCCGAGACCTATCGTTTCGGTGATAAACCGCTGTTGATGAAATGCATCAAAGCTTATCTTAATAATGCCGAGAGAATAATCCCAAACAGCCGGTTTACAATGAAAGAGTTTTTGGTCCTTGGAATACCCGAAGACAAATTTGATATTATCACACCGGGCGTCGATACCGATCGATTCTATCCCACTCAAAAAGACGAAGTCTTGGTGGAAAAATTCAAACTCAAAGATAAAATCACACTACTAACCGTTGCCCGGCTGGATGAACGTAAAGGTCATGATTTTACGATACGTGCCATTGCAAAATTAAAGGCAAAATACTCGGACATCAGGTATATCATTGTCGGAAAAGGGAGAGAAGAACAGTCTCTACGAAAATTAGTCGGTGAATTAGCTCTTGAAAACCAGGTGATTTTCGCAGGGTACGTGTCCGATGAAGAGCTCCCGAAATATTATAACCTCTGCGATATTTTTATCCTGTTGAACCGTCAAAGCGTTGATAATATACGCCTTAAAGGCGACTACGAAGGATTCGGAATAGTATTTCTCGAAGCATCGGCCTGTGCAAAACCGGTAATTGCCGGTAATTTCGGCGGTATTTATGATGCTATTGAAGACCAAAAATCCGGATACATCATTGACGGAACCGACCTGAACATAATCATTGACACAATTAATGCGTTAATTTCCGACCGAATCAAACGGAAAAAAATGGGTGAATACGGCTTGAAACGGGCTCAACAATCATTCGACTGGGAAATAATCAGCAAAAAAGTGATGCAATATATATGAAAAAACTGAATCTGGACCGATCATTCCGACCGGAAGCGTTTCAAACTTCTATCTCTAAACTCGTCAGGCTCGAAACCCATGAAATTCTTAAAAACTTCAGCGGTAAAATTCTCGACGTCGGGTGTGGAAATGGTATTTTTATGCTGGAATCTGTGAATACTTTTTCGGAAAAACTGACGGTTTTCGGCATCGATAGAGATTTTGCCGCCCTGGAAAATGGGAAACAGGTCTTTGCAGATAATGATTTTAATCCTGATATTTTTATTCAGGGAAATGCTTACCAGCTTCCTTTCAGCGATAACACTTTTGATGCTGTATTTTGCTTAAATACATTCGTAAATCTCGCTCCGATTCAGACAATTGAACAATTAATTCGGGAACTTCACCGGGTTTGTAAAAAGGGGAAATACATTATCTTCGATTATCGGAACGCCTATAATCCGGCAATATCGATTACTTATCAACTGAACCGGATGACCAATTCACTGTCAACTTATGCGTATAAATGGAATCACTTTCGACCATTGATTAAAGAATTAAACGCCAAATTAAATCAATTAACACCTCTCGGTTCAAAAAATCTTTTCCTTGCAAAGGGTTTTTTAGCCGTACTGGAGAAATAACCATGAATTTTTTGATGCCCACCGCCGGTACTCCCTATCGCTTCTCCGACGTTTTACATGCTAAACTGGGGTTATTTCGCGGTAAGAAAGTATTTGATAAATATGCCCAAATATTAAAATCTTACTTTTGTGTAAATAATATTGCTTTCGTCAATTCCGGCACTACGGCAAATTTCATCATTTACAAGGTGTTAAAAGACCTGCGGAAGCGCGACGATCAAGTGGAAGTCATCCTTCCTGCTTATACCGCTCCTTCCCTTTTACTTCCCATTGAAGCAGAAGGTCTTAAGCCCATATTAGCAGACATCGACCCGGCAACTTTTAATCTCTCTGTTGAGAAAGTCAAAGAAAAATTATCCGATAAGACACTGGCGATTATGCCCGTTCACATGTTCGGTCTCCCCTGTGAAGTCGATGCATTCCTGGAAATGACAAAAGGAA
>QNCV01000352.1 GCA_003645845.1 Fidelibacterota bacterium
CTCCCACGAATAATCGGTATCTCATCACCAGGATAGTTGTACTTACTCAACAAATCCCGCAATTCCATCTCCACCAACTCCAGCAACTCCGGATCATCTACCATGTCCGTCTTGTTCATAAATACAACTATGGACGGTACATTCACCTGCTGTGCCAGCAATACATGCTCACGGGTCTGGGGCATCGGCCCGTCAAAAGCGCTTACAACTAAAATCGCTCCGTCCATCTGAGCCGCTCCCGTTATCATGTTCTTGATGTAATCGGCATGACCCGGACAATCAACATGAGCATAGTGCCGCGTCTCCGACTCATATTCAACATGCGCCGTGTTGATCGTTATCCCACGCTCACGCTCCTCCGGCGCATTGTCAATGCTGTCAAACGAACGCGCATGAGCCAATCCCTTCGCATTCAATATCAACGTCATCGCCGCCCTTAACGTCGTCTTCCCATGATCAACGTGACCTATCGTTCCAACATTTACATGGGGCTTCGTACGCTTAAATTGTTCCTTCGCCATGAGAACTCCTTTTTATTTTTCTAACTTCAAATTCTTAAAGACTTAACGATTTCCAGTTCGAGCCCACGACCAGGATTGAACTGGTGACCTCATCCTTACCAAGGATGCGCTCTACCGACTGAGCTACGTGGGCATATGGTCAATTAAGCAATCCTCAAAGACACCTTCCCAATCTATCGGGACGCTCTACCGACCGAGCCATATGAGCGTTCAATATTTCCACCCGCTTTTCGGACAAACAAACCCGGTCAGTAATCAGGATGAGCGGGTGAAGGGGATCGAACCCTCGTCACCGGCTTGGAAGGCCGGAGCTTTACCACTAAGCTACACCCGCACGGAGATGTGGGCCGGGATGGATTCGAACCACCGTAGGCGTTGCGCCGGCAGATTTACAGTCTGCTGCCATTAACCACTCGGCCACCGACCCGTTTTAATTTGTATCTATATTAATCTGTTGCCGTTTCGAAAATTAAAACTATTTGACCTAGCGAAAGCACTCACTCTCTCCCAAAAAACCCTTTGTCCGGGCATTGGTAATCGTCAAATCTCCATTTCAAAAACCATTCTCAATTCATTGAGCCACCAGCAGGGATCGAACCCGCGACCCGCTGATTACAAATCAGCCGCTCTACCAGCTGAGCTATGGTGGCGTCGTTTTCCGAAGATAAAACCAGAAAATGGTCATCCCCTTTACCAGCCGAATCTATGCGGCGAACTCGGAAATTGAAAAAGCCTCGAAAGTTAATACATTTTTTTCATTATTCAATAAAAAAATTCCGAAAAAAGTAATTTTCATTTATTATTCGAAATGTCTAAGTTTTGATGTGAAAATATACTTAACAGAGGAATATTAATGTCAATACTGGTTAGCGGCTCGGCCGGATTTATCGGATTCCATCTGAGTAAAAATCTCCTTGAAAAGGGATATCCTGTCATCGGGTATGACTGCGTCAATGATTATTACGATCCATCGCTGAAAGAAGCCCGATTAAATATTCTGCGGAATTTCGATCGGTTTACCTTCTACCGGGCGGATTTATGTGATTTTGAGACTCTCGAAAATGTCTTTATGTCTCACTCGATTGAGAAAGTATGCAATCTGGCAGCCCAGGCCGGTGTCAGATATTCGCTGATTAATCCTTTTGCCTATCAGAAATCAAACCTGGAGGGTTTTCTCAATATTATAGAATTGTCAAAACGGTACAAAGTGCAGAATTTTGTGTACGCGTCCAGCTCCAGCGTCTATGGCAACAATAAAAACCTCCCTTTTTCCGTCACCGATAACGTTGATCATCCGATCTCTCTGTATGCCGCATCGAAAAAAGCCAACGAATTAATTGCCCACACTTATTCTCATCTTTATCAATTACCGACGACCGGATTGCGCTTTTTCACCGTTTACGGTCCCTTTGGACGACCGGATATGGCTCTGTTCATTTTTACAAAAAAAATCCTGTCCGGTGAACCGATTGATGTTTATAATCATGACAAAATGCGGGGGGATTTTACCTATATTGACGATATTGTTGCCGGCGTTATGGCCGCACTCGATACTGTTTCCCACTATGAAGTATTTAATCTGGGAAATCACCGCAGTGAAAACCTGATGGATTTTATCCATCTGATTGAAGCAAACCTGGGGAAAAAAGCCAAAATAAATTTCCTGCCGATTCAGCCCGGAGATGTCCCCGAAACCTTCGCCGACATCGATCATACCATCGAGAAACTCGGTTTTAAACCAAGCACTACTATTGAAACCGGTATTAAAAACTTTATTAACTGGTATAAAAATTACTACAAAATCACATGAGTAGAATATGTCGCCCTATGATGATACTTCCAAGGAAGAACTGATCTTCCTGTTCGAGAGAATCGCCTCACTCCGCATCTTGGTGATTGGTGATCTCATTGTCGACAATTATGTCTGGGGAACGGTTAATCGGATTTCTCCTGAAGCGCCGGTCCCGGTAATCCGCACTCAAAAAAAAGAAGCGCGTCTCGGCGGCGCCGGAAATGTTGCCGCCAATCTGGCAAGTCTCGGCAGTCAAGTTACCCTGGCCGGAATTTGCGGCGATGATGATTATGAGGACATCATCCTGGAACTGTGCCACAAAAAGAAAATCGATCCGGTCATCGTGGAAATATCGGGGCGAAGATCATCCGTAAAATCACGGATTATTGCCCAGAATCAGCAGCTCCTGCGCATTGACGAAGAGGACTGCGAGCATATCTCCGGGGCGGACGCCGATACGGTTTTCCGACAAATCCGGGAATATGATGCATCTGTCGACGGGGTCATTATTTCAGATTATAATAAAGGTCTGCTGACGCCGGACTTGACAGCCCATATACTCGGACATTTTAATAACATCCCAGTTATCGTGGACCCAAAGAGCAATGACTTTTCAAAATACCGCGGAGCTACCACCTTAAAACCCAACCGGAAGGAATTCGGAAACGCAATCCGCCATCCCGACCTGAAAGACGAAGAAATTGACCAGTACGCCCGGCAACTGGTTGACGAACTGAAATTACAGGGACTGGTGATTACCCTCGGCGA
>QNCV01000353.1 GCA_003645845.1 Fidelibacterota bacterium
ATATTCAAAGAAAAAGACACCACTGGTCATTTCAGCATCCAGTATAGTTGATTTGGTACTACTTCCGCTAATGTTCAGATAGCTGCGAACTAAAATCGGAAAATCTTCATCTGTTGTGAATGGACTATAAACTCCATCCGCCAGATGAATGGTGCCAGGATTGGTTTCTGAAGCATTCATTTTAATTATCGCCTGCCGAATAGTTTTCAATGGATTACTGACCGAATTACCATCATTTGTATCATTTCCATCCGGTGAGACATAGATATCTCCGGAAACCTGAGGAATAATTCCGGTTTGAACATCTAATTGAAACATGTTCGCCGGATAGGCAAGATAGTGACACGGATTTTTCACCGTAAAACTATCAGCAAAAACCTTACGTGGAATTAGTGATGCCGAGTACAGATCGGCAGCATATCCGGCAGTAGCGTCATTATTATAAATATCACAGCGATTTAATGAATCAAATTCGATGACGGCATTATCACTGAAATAAATTCCGCCGCCGAGATTGGCTTTATTCCCGGTTATTTTCACACCCGACAATCTGATCGTCGCATCATTGCCGACATAGATTCCGCCCCCCTGATCACCTTTACCGTTGACAAGCGCCAGATTTATTAAATGGAAGCCCTGACTACCACTAACTCTGAAAACCGTCGCGGATGTATCAGCATCGATCATGGTCGCATTGCTCCCGGCGCCCTCGATTGTAATGTAATGTTTACCGGACAATGGGAAAACATCGCCGGTTGTCTGCGGACTGTAGATACCTTCCGAGAGATGGACTGTTCTTTCTTCCAGACCTGAGCCGGCAATTCGGCTTAATGCAAACCCGATACTTTTAAACGGGGTTTCCACTGTCAGACCGTCGTTCGCATCATTCCCGTCCGGGCTGACAAAGACATCGGCCGTGATTACATCCGCATCCCGCAGGGAAGCCGGGTTAGCGGTGAGGGTCTTAAAGCGGCTGCTTTCCAGTGAAACACCCGGTTTCATTGAATTCACCGTACCGTCATCATACGCCGTCAGATAATAGTAATACTCTTCTCCCGGAATGACCGCATGATCCTCATATTGATTAGTAAGCTGGTTTGCGGCGCCCTGACCGCATTCGAAGATCAGCTGAAATGTGGAATCGGGCCCGCCATCCGCCCGATAGAGTCTGTATCCGGCAAAATGTGTATAGCTCTCAGCTGAATTATCCCATACCAATTCAACCCTGTCTGACTGGGATGTCACTTCAAATGTTGCCGGCGCCGGTGGAACCGGATCAGCAATAAAATTGTTCTCCCAGACTGTTTTAGCCCGCTCAAATGCCTGCAACATGGAATCGACGCCGGTAAAGACCCACCTGTTTTTAAATTCATTCCGATCGGCCGTCGTTGAGCCGTCCGGCAGTGTATAGGGACTTATTTCATTCAACCATTTACGACCGATACTTTCACGTTTCTGCCAATCAATCGAACCGGCCGCTTCGGCCATGACGATATGAATGCTCTGGCCGGGAGCAAGGGTATAGGGTCCGTACCCAATGCCCTGAGATACGCCACCGCCTCCGGCGAGCGGCAATTCGTTGGCAAACCCGTCACCTACCATATCGGCATGGGTCTCAGGTGTCCAGCCGGCGTTCATATATTCCGTATATTCCACTTCCATACTACTTTCAATAAATTGATCATTGAAGCTGGTCTGTGTAATATGAGCGTCGGAATAGATCGGTATCTGAGTTTTAGGTTGATCGGGATCGTCACTTTTATCAGTCGCCGATTTATCAGCATGAATTGTAACAACACCAGGAAACTGAGAAGCCCCAAGGAAACCAGTCCCTCCAGAACCAATATAAGGTGCCCCGACATTATCCACACCATAGCCGGAGTGCAAACCGTGCCAGGCATAGGTTGCCCGGATCGCATCTCCATATTCAGGATGTAACACCTCGTTGACCGTATTAACGCCCCAAGTGGCATCATGCGGGGCATAATGAAGACCATAAGCGCCAATATATTTACAAAT
Organism: Fidelibacterota bacterium; assembly: GCA_003645845.1. Classification (GTDB taxonomy): domain Bacteria; phylum Fidelibacterota; class UBA2242; order UBA2242; family UBA2242; genus B118-G9. Next base: position 2,020 of record QNCV01000353.1, read on the forward strand.
CGCCCAGCGATACTGGAAAAAGAAGATGACATCTTCCAGGGTCTGGCTCTGAATATGGCCGTCCTTATCATAAATTCCCGTATTTTCAAAAGTAAAATCATAAATCAGATAATTCTCCTGATCCGGATTAGTGTAAGAATAGATATCGCGGGTAACAGTAATCCCAATTGACGTATTGACTACATTATGAATCATTTCATCACTGGGTAATGTCTCATCGATTTCATCGGCCTGATCATAGAGCGAACTTGCAATTTTCCCATCGACATATACTTTTGGCGCGGCCTGTTTTCGAATCAGTTTCATGGAAACCGGCATGAACTCGGTTTCCGGCTTCATAATTCGCGGTCCGACGTGCACAACTTTATAGGAATACAATTGTCCGGCAATCGGATCATTAAAGTTCTTCGCACCAATCCAAAGCCCTTTTGCGCATTGCATGTCTTGAGCGCCTTTATCAGCGGGATAACGAAAACCATCCTGCTGATCAGAAGTTAAATGCCGGCGGCCTACTTCAATTTCACAACCCGCTGCTGAAAACCAGTTATGCAGCCTGCCCGCCTGCAACCAGCGAATTTCCTCCGCCCGGACACCGAATGAGCAACAGAGTAAAACTATTACAAATAAAATTACAAAGAACTGAAACTTAGTGTTCAAAACAAACCTCCATTCCGTCTTATTTCAACAGGAGCATTTTCTGATCCCGATATTTTTCACCGGCGGCACACCGGACAATATAGATACCCGCCGCCACCAGGTTGTCCCGATTATTACGGCCATCCCAGCAAAGGGTGTAATGCCCTGCAGCCTGGAATTCATCGAGCAGCGATCGAACCTCCCTGCCCAGAATATCATAGATAACAATTTTCACTTTACCGGCTACCGGTAAATCGTAGGCGATTGTTGTGCTGGGGTTAAAGGGGTTGGGATAATTAACGTGAGTTCGACATAAGAAATGCCATATAAAATATCTATAACATCTTAAATAATAGTAGCTTTCATGGAATTCCTTTCGTAAATTATAGTTGTTTAAAACAAAAAAAGAAAGGAACTCCA
>QNCV01000354.1 GCA_003645845.1 Fidelibacterota bacterium
CGGCTACATGGGCGGTACGCTGCCTCGCAAATACGGCGGACTGAATCTGCCGGTAACAGTCAATACCCTTTTGGTGGAAATGGTTTCCCAGGCAGACGCCAGTCTGATGAATCTGTTCGGTTTACAGGATATTGCAGTTACAATCAATAAATTTGGTGACGAAGAGCAGAAAAACCGTGTTTTGCCAAAGTTTTGTAAAGGAGAGGTCAGCGGTTCCATGGCGCTGACGGAACCCGACGCCGGGAGTGATTTGCAGTCGGTGGCATTGAAAGCGATTGAAAAAGACGGTCAGTGGTATCTCGACGGCGTCAAGCGTTTCATTACCAATGGCAGCGGCGAGGTGTCGCTGGTGTTAGCCCGGTCGGAAGAGGGTTCCAGAGGCGGCCGCGGTTTGAGCATGTTTTTGTATGAGCGCTACCGTGATGACAATATGATCGTCCGGCGCATTGAAAACAAACACGGTATTCATGGTTCGCCAACGTGTGAATTACAGTTCAATATGGCCAAAGCCGAACTGGTTGGAAAGCGCAAATTCGGTCTGATCAAATATGTGATAAGTCTGATGAACGGCGCCCGGCTGGCGGTTTCCGCACAGGCTTTGGGAATTGCCCAGGCGGCTTATGAGGAAGCGGTTAAGTATGCCAGTGAGCGGGAACAATTCGGTCAGGCGATTGTGCATTTTCCGGCGGTTTACCAGATGCTGAAGAAGATGCAGGCGGAGATCGAAACGACCCGCATGCTGATTTACCGGACAGCTCAGTTTGTGGACCTTGAAGATATGTATGAGCGCAAATCCCAAAGGGGCGAAGATGTCAGAAGGGAGATGAAATACGCTGTTGCAATGGCCGGTTTTCTGACGCCGTTGTCGAAATTTACCGCTACGGAAATGGCGAATAAAGTGGCTTACGATGCGATGCAGATCCATGGTGGTTGCGGCTATATGAAAGATTTTCCGGTGGAGCGCCTGGCCCGTGATGCCCGGATTACTAATATTTATGAAGGCACGACTCAACTGCAGGTAGTGGCGGCCATCGGCGGCGTCATTAATAATGTTCTGGAAAAAGAATGGGAAATTCTTCAAGAATTAAGTATTAAAGAATTAAGTGCTGATAAGGAACGGGTGCTTGGGTTTGCCCGGCAATTGCAGGAAATTGTGGCGGAAATTTCCGGTCTGAAGAATAAAGACTTTCAGGATTTCGTGGCCAATTACCTGGTGGAGATCGCCTCGCTTGCCTACCGTTGCGCGCTGTTCCTGCCGGTAGCCGAAGAGCATAAGGAAAAACGGGAACTGTTCCGGTTCTTTATGAATGAAGCCGCGACCCGGATTGATTATCTGGCAAATGAAATCCGCTCATTAAAGGAAAATTACGGCGAATCAATCGTGAATTTGAAAGCGGATTTTGTTGTCAAACAGCACGACTGAAATTCGGGTTGTTGGAGTCGGTTTGCTGAAGCCTCCGCGGGTTTTTCTAAAGAAATTTACGAGTAAATCTTTAGAGTATAGATAAACCTTGCGAAGGTTTGAAACCTTCGCAAGGTTAGTAAGTTTTTAATCAATGACAAAAATGTTTATATTACCTCATAATCAAATGTTTACAGGACTGGAGGATAATATGTTTAGAAAGCTTATCGGGTCTCGAATTGCCCTGTTTGCCGGCATCTTTGCCTTTATTCTGACGGCGGGTTTGCTCATGAATTGCCAATCGGATCCGGCGGAAGCCCGTATCTGGATTGACAGCACCTTTCATCAATCAACGATCGACATGAGCAAATACAGCGACGGAATAGTCATTGCAAAAGTTGAACATAAATGGCAGGAGTTTGCCATAAGAGAACTGCCGGACGAGTTCATTGAATGGAATTCTAAGACGAGAATGGAAACTATTGATAAAATCAAGAAGGGACAGATGCCCCCTCTTAACGGTCCCCATAACGCCATGATAGCCAGCCACGGCAGAAAACGTTTCGACTCTCAGTTTTCGATTAACAATGCGGTGAAAGGGACGGGATTTATACCAAAAGAGGAAAATTTAAAGGCAATAATTGAAAAGCTTAATGCAACAATTGACAATCCTCTTGAAGACAAGATTGCGATTCTTGAGGATTTTTACCAGAACTGTGATTCGGTTTTCGATCGCACAAAGCTGGTGTCACTGGAATTATATTCTACGCCGGAGTTTGAAACCCAGTCTTTTTTAAACCAGATGACCGATCCCGGTGTTGCCATAGTGTACCTGGATATTCCAACTTATAAAATAAAAGCGATTGCCCAATTATTACACCCGGATGATCCGGAACTTACGGATTATGAGAAAAATGTGGTTGAATATATCAATCTTATCCACAGCTACTTTCACGGAGATTTTTCCCGGATGTTTATCGGTGTAATATATCATGTGGTGGAAGTTTATAATAGTTCTCCCACTAAGAACGGCAGAGGCAAGAAAATCTGAGAATTCGTGGAAAATATTTAACCTTGTGAAAGCTCAACCTTGCGAAGGTTTGGAACCTTCGCAAGGTTTGTTTCAAGGTTTGCTTAATCCACTATCCAGCTAAGAATATATTCACAATTTTCCGGCAGGGGGATTTTGGGATCATCGGCTTGCCAGTGTCCTTTTAAGGCCAGTTCCCCGGCGGACAGTTCAAAATGGCACAGGGCGATGCCGATATCAACTTTCTGAAGATCAATTGCGGGCAACAGCCGACCGTATCCCGGTGTGCGCTGCAGGTAGAAATGGTAACGGTTATTTATTTTGACTACGCGCCAGGGCTGCTTGTTGGAGGCCGAGGGCGCCAGCCTGACCATTTCCAGCGCAGTGGAATATTTCCCGGCGGCTTCGTCGTTTAACGGCTGATAAAAGGTGTTCTCAAAGAACAGTTCCTGCCGGTGTTTGCGGTTTTTCGAGCCGGCGCCCAGGCGAATGAGTTTGTCGCGCAGGGCGGGTTTTTCCGCGGGATAGCCGACGGGCGTCACGGCGGGAATGACTTCATTCTCTTTGAGGTCAAGCAGTTTGGCGTACTTGTCCCGCTTGAAACTGCCGCCCAGCCAGCAG
>QNCV01000355.1 GCA_003645845.1 Fidelibacterota bacterium
CGACGGTGACTCAATCGAACCCGGTGATACGATATTTACATTCAACGGCAAAGGCGCTGATATATTGAAAAACCGGCGGTTGATCCGTTGGATCATCGGTCGTATGTCAGGTTTGGCCGGTGATGTTCAACGGGCAGTTCAATTCTTAAAGTCCAACGGCAAAGAACTGGTTGAAGGTATCTCTGTTGTGCCGATTTTTGAAGTGCTGGATGAAATTGCCTTTGAAACCGGTGGAGGCTACTGGGTCAGGCACGGCTTGACGGACTCGATCTATATAACCCGGGCGCACATTCATTATGCCGGCGGTATCGATGCATGCCTAAGGCAGTTGAATGACGAAATCGGTGATGTACGCAAGACTGTTAAAATTGAAATTGAAGTGAATACCGCCGCACAATTTGAACAATTGAATGAGCTGGATTATGATAAGCTGCACCTGGTTAATTTTTCTGAAGAGGATATCCGGGTGGTTTTTGAAAAATTGAATCCGGTCAAGAAACCAATCCTTCATCTGGCCACCCTGAAGGATTTTAAAAATGCATATGTCGATTATTTCTTTAAATACTGCGCAATTGAAGAGCTTCACAGAAATTTCAGTTTTCTGGATACGAGTTTAATTTTCAGCCACTAAATTTCGTAAAATCAATTTTAATAATGGTTTGATAAAAGGCAGAATTGGCCTATATTCGGGCTGTTATTTGGCCGATTAAAAAATATGCTGAATATGGTGACAGCCGGCGGGTGGATTTCCTTTTGGTTTTGATCATATTTGGTGAACAAAAGGAGCAAAAATATGCAGATTGAAAAAGATATGGTTGTTACCATGCACTATGAGTTGACCCTTGATTCCGGTGAAGTTATCGATTCATCCCAAGGACGCGAACCGTTGCAGTTTATCTTTGGCCACGGGATGATTATTCCCGGCCTGGAAAAAGAATTGTTGTCGCTGAAAGCGGGCGATAAAAAATCGGTTACCGTGCAGCCGGAAGAGGGTTATGGACTTGTGAATGAGCAGTTGATCCAGACCATCAGCCGGACGCAGCTGCCACCGGACATGGAACTGAAAGAGGGCATGGTGCTGACCGGAAAGAATGAGCAGGGTCAGCAGTTTGAGGTGGGAGTCAAATCCTTTAATGATTCGGAAGTCGTGATTGACATGAATCATCCACTGGCCGGGAAAGTCCTGAATTTTAAGACAGATATTATCGATATTCGCCCGGCTACGTCCGAGGAGTTGAATCACGGTAATGTATAATAAATAACTGTATTCCGAAAAACTGACCCCTGGATTAAAGGAAAGTTATCGCTTCTTTCCACTTGAATTTCCCTGACAATTTTTGTAATCTCATTTAAAAATAATGAGCATTCCATGAAAGCGATGCAGCTGACGAGAAAGACCAACGTGGCTGTGAATTTACATCCCTTAAGCGCAGCCGGCTTGCCGGTTCCGGTACCGGCGGAAAATGAACTGCTGATCAGGGTGCATACCTGCGGGGTATGTCATACGGAACTCGATGAAATCGAAGGCCGGACGCCGCCGCCACATTATCCTGTTATTCCCGGGCACCAGGTGGTCGGAACTGTTGTAAAAAACGGTTCCGCTGTTCGGCAATTTCAAATCGGTGATCGTGTGGGTGTAGCCTGGTTGTATTCATCCTGCGGCAAATGTGAACATTGCCTGGCCGGCAATGACAATCTCTGTGCCGATTTCAAAGCAACCGGCCGGGATGCCAACGGTGGCTATGCCGAGTACATGGTTGTGCCGGAAAAATCGGCATTTCCGATTCCCGACATTTTCACCGATGCGGAAGCCGCGCCGCTTCTGTGTGCCGGTGCAATCGGTTATCGGTCGTTGAGGTTGTGTAATCTTGAAGACGGTCAGCGCCTGGGACTGACCGGTTTCGGGGCGTCTGCACATCTGGTTCTCAAAATGGTTCGCTATAAGTATCCCTATGCCAGGGTCTATGTCTTTGCCCGCAGCGAAACAGAACGCCGTTTCGCCCGCGATCTGGGGGCTGCCTGGGCTGGTGACACGACGGATAAAGCACCGGAATTATGCCATGCCATTATCGATACGACCCCGGTATGGAAACCGGTTGTGGAAGCGCTGCGGAATCTGCGCCCCGGCGGCCGCCTGGTCATCAATGCCATTCGCAAAGAAGATTTTGACAAGGAATATCTGCTTAACCTTGATTACCCAAAGCATCTCTGGATGGAAAAGGAGATCAAAAGTGTCGCCAATGTAGCCCGCCGTGATGTCATCGAATTTCTTGAGTTGGCCGCGGCCATTCCAATCAAGCCGACCGTGACAGAGTACTCGCTCGGTGAAGCCAATAAAGCGCTCTATGAATTAAAAAAAGGCGGGAATAAAGGGGCGAAAGTATTGCGGATTTCAGATAAATGAAAAACTTGTATTTGCTTTCCTAATCACCGGCCGCTTTATACGACCCTAATACTTTTAAAAATGATGTAATTTCTTCGAGGTGCCTGATGGCATTCTGACAGCGCTCTTCCCGCATGGTTCCGGCAAAATCGAGGTAAAAGAGATATTTCCAGCGTTTTCCGCGCATGGGTCGGGATTCGATTTTCAGCAGATCGATGTCCCGTAAAGCAAACACGCTGAGGCTCTTGAAAAGAGCGCCGGGGATGTTTTTCATGGAAAAAATAATGGACGTCTTGTCGGCATTGTCGGGGATTTCGGCGGTTTTGGTGATAATGTGAAACCGTGTATAATTCTCCGGGTTATCTTCAATTTCTTCCCGCAGAATCTGCATCTGATTATCTTCGGCGGCCTGACGGCTGGCGATGGCGGCGGCATGCAAAAATTTATTATCGCGGATATATTTGACGCTGCCTGCCGTATCGTAGCTGGCAATCGTTTCGATACCGGGTAATGATTCCAGAAATTTGCTGCACTGTTGCAATGCCTGTGGATGAGAATAGACAACCTTAATATTCTCAATATTTACACCGTTATTGGCTATCAGATGTTGTTCAATGCGCAGTTGAACTTCACCGATAACGGTTACCGATGAGTTCAGAATCAGATCGAG
>QNCV01000356.1 GCA_003645845.1 Fidelibacterota bacterium
GGCTTTTCCGAACTTGATGTTCAGGAAACCAGCGACGGTGTATTGATCCTGTTGCATGACGGCACTCTGGAGCGGACGGCGGGCGTGGATTTGAATATCTGGGAAACACCTTATGATTCCCTGGCCCGGTATGAAGTCGGTGCCTGGTTTGCGCCGGAGTTTGCCGGCGAGCCGATACCGACTCTGGCGGAGGTCATTGATGCGGTTAAAGGTAAGATGAAACTCAATATTGAACTGAAGATGAACGGCCATGAAAAATTCCTTGTGGAAAAAGTCATCGAAATGATCAATGAAAAGGACTTCCGTTCACAATGCATCATAACGTCTTTTGATCTGGATGCAATCAAAAAAGTGCGGCAACTGGATAAGGGACTGAAGGTCGGTTATCTCTTTAGTAAATATCCTGAAGATGAGGATGTTTTTACGGCGGATGTGGACTTACTGAGCGTGAAATATAAACTGGTTGACGAAGAATTTGTCAAAAAGGCCCACGCCAACAATAAGGAAGTTCATGTCTGGACAGTGAATGATCCGGAAATGATGAAGAAGCTGTTAAAAATGGGCGTGAACAGTATTATTACCGACTATCCGGATCGACTGTTGGAATTATTATAATGTAATAATTGATAAGCGATAATCTTTAACAGGACGATGAAGAGATTATTTTTTAAATATATAGTTATTTGTCTGTTTTTAACAACACCGCTGTGGGCGGAACCTGGGTTGCCGGCTATGTTCGGTGACGGGATGGTTTTACAACAGGAGAGCAAAGTGGCCGTTTTCGGCTGGGCCTCGCCGGGCGAGATGATTACAGTACGAGGCAGTTGGAAACGCCGGTCCGTAACAACGAAAGCCGATAAAAACGGGAAATGGATGCTGCGACTGAAAACCCCAAAAGCCGGCGGACCCTACACGTTGTCAGTCCGGGGTCTTGAAGAGATAGAATTTAAAGATGTGATGATTGGCGAAGTATGGCTCTGTTCCGGACAGTCCAATATGGATATGTGGATGACAAAGGGCGACGGCAAAGGCGGCGTGTTGAATTATGAGGAAGAAATCCGTGCCGCCGATTATCCGGATATTCGCCTTTTTCAGGTAAAGAAGCAGGTTGCCGAAAACCCGCAGGAAAATTGTATCGGAACATGGAAAGTATGCAATCCGGAAAATGTCGCAAAATTCAGCGCCGTGGCGTATTATTTCGGGCGGGAAATCCACGCAAATCTGGATGTGCCGGTGGGGCTGATTCAGAGCAGCTGGGGCGGGACTCCGGCAGAAGCCTGGACCAGCCGGGAAGCGCTTGAAAGCAGTGCAAATTGTCATCCCTATTTGGAAAAGTATGACAGAGTGATTCGTTCGAAAGATGAGACAGAGAGATTGATGAAGGCTTACCGGGAGGATCTGAATAAGTGGCTGGTGGAATCCTATTTTCTGGACAGGCATGTCTGGCGCAGCTGGATCGCTCCCGATTTTGATGACAGCGATTGGCAGACCATGAATCTGCCTACGAACTGGGAAGCGGCCGGGCTGCCGGATTTCGATGGAGTAGTCTGGTTTCGGAAACGGTTCATTGTAACGGAAAAATTTCTCGGCAAAGAGCTAGTACTGGATTTAGGCCAGGTTGACGATATGGACCGCACGTTTATTAATGGTAAGAAAGTTGGCGAGATTCAGGAACGGGGCAAATGGCGGACAGTACGGGAGTATCCCGTACCTGCCGATTTGCTGGTTCCCGGTGAAAACCTCATATCCGTCCGGGTTATGGATTACAAAGGCAGCGGTGGAATTTACGCCGCTGGCGACCATCTGAAACTTATCGCCAAAGATGATTCGTCGCTGACAATATCCTTAGCCGGTGAATGGCGATATAAAGTGGCCTACGACCTGAAGGAGCATCGTCCGATACCCGACAAGCCGGGGGTACTGGATAAATACACTGCAACAAGTTTGTATAATGCCATGATCGCTCCCCTGATTCCCTATACAATAAAGGGAGTGATCTGGTATCAGGGTGAGAGCAACCGGAAACAGGCCTATTTATATCGCGATCTCTTTCCTTTGATGATTGCCGACTGGCGCCAGCGCTGGGGACAGGGCGATTTTCCGTTCTATTATGTCCAGATTGCACCCTTTAAATACCGCAATAAAGCACCGGTAGCCGCTGTGCTGAGGGAATCCCAGCTGTTGTCGCTGGTGGTTCCCAACACGGGGATGGCCGTTACCATGGATATCGGGGATGTGAATGATATTCACCCCCGGGACAAAAAGGAAGTGGGACGCCGTCTCTCCCTGTGGGCCCTTGCGAAGACTTATGATGTGAAGGGTGTCGATTATTCCGGACCGCTATACAAAACCATGAAAATTGAAGACAGCCGCATTCGTATATATTTCGATTATGCCGACAAGGGGCTGTCGGTAAAAGGCGATAGTCTGAACCATTTTACAATTGCCGGTTCCGATTCTGTTTTTCTGCAGGCAAAGGCCAAAATTGAAGGCAATTCGGTAGTCGTGTGGAATGACAATATCAAAAATCCTCTCGCAGTGCGCTACGGCTGGAGTAATACGGCCGAGTTAAATCTGTACAATTCCGCCGGTTTGCCGGCTTCTCCTTTCCGGACGGATAATTTCCGGGCGCCGACTCAAATGACGAGTGACAATTAGAATGTTATTGGGTAATTAAATGCAGTTTAAACGATTATTTACACTACTATTTTGTGTTACATCGGGTTTATTTCCGCTGGATGCAACGCCACTGTTCAGCTTTTATACCGGATTGGATTCCAGCGACGGTGTCATTTATAAAGCTGTTGATATTATTAATATCTCGGAGCCGGGCGAAGAGACTGCCCGGGGAGAATCCGGCTGGGGCTACAGCGTTCCGCAGGCGGCCGCGTTTAACGCGGACTCCTCTTTGATTGTGACGGACTCTGATATTTCCATGAGTTATATCGGCAATCACGTGATATCCGGTGAAATCTGGGTAAAGCCCTACAAGGGCGGCGGATTGCTATGGGCCTGGGGCGATACTGCGGGTAATAATTA
>QNCV01000357.1 GCA_003645845.1 Fidelibacterota bacterium
CTTAGCCATGGCCATCCGGCCGTCCAAAGGTGTCGAGGAATTGGCGAAATTACTGAAGATCTCCATTGATCAGAACGGTTTTCTGACCGAAGCTCACCCGAAATTACGACCGGTTGAATCGCTGAGCGCCGGTATTTACCTCGCCGGATGTGCCCAGGCTCCCAAAGATATTCCTGATACAGTTGCACAAGCCACAGCCACAGCAGCGATGGTTTCGAATCTGTTTGTTAAAGATCATCTGCTGCATGATCCGATTATCACCGGTGTGGATGAAGATCTCTGCTCCGGTTGCGGGTTGTGTGTTGCAGTCTGTCCTTATGATGCACGAAAGATCAATCGTGAAAAGGGTGTCGTCGAAGTCAATGAAGTTCTCTGTGAAGCCTGTGGCGCCTGCGCGGCCGCCTGTCCGTCCGGAGCAGCGCAGCAAAAGAATTTTACGGATGAGCAGATAGGTAATATGGTTAGAGCAATATTATCAGAGTGATTTGAAATTTGAAACTTGAAACTTGTTTTCAAGGGTCAGTTGTATGAAAAATGTCTATGAACTTGATGTATATCAATTGGCAGAGAAATTATCAGATATGATCTGGATTGACTATGAGAATTGGGATATTAAAGTGAAGAATACGATTGGTCCGCAAATAATCAGGGCTTCAGATAGTATTGCTGTAAATATTGCCGAAGGATTTGGGCGCTATACACCCGCCGATCGGAGGAAGTTTTATCGCTATTCACGTGGCTCATTTGAAGAGACAAAAGCGTGGCTGCGGAAATTATTTAGGCGAAAAATTATCAATGCCGAGAGACAAAATGAATATTCAATAGTCATTAACGAATTAGGTCCCAAATTAAATGCGTTTATTAATAAGACGAAATAAAAATGAGAGTGCTTAATTATTCTGGAATATCAAATATCAAGTTTCCAATTACAAGTATTAAATTTCTAATTTCAAAGGCTAAATATGTACGAACCAAAAATTGTCGCATTTTTCTGTAAATGGTGTACGTCAGCGGGCGCTGATCTGGCCGGGACGTCACGCTTGAATTATAAACCGAATATCACCGGCATTCGGGTCATGTGTTCCAGCCGGGTGGACCCGGAGCATGTGCTGGATGCTTTTAAAAACGGGGCTGACGGAGTGCTGATCGGCGGCTGTCATCCCGGGGATTGTCATTATCAGAGTGGAAACTATCAGACATTAAAACGAGTTAAATTACTGAAAAAAATGCTGAAAGATTTAAATATCAATGAAAATCGTCTGCGTCTGGAATGGATTTCGGCGGCTGAGGGGAAGCGTTTTGCGGAAGTTGTGGATGAATTTACGGAAGAAACCCGGGCATTGGGAGAAATTCAATATACACCGTTATGAAACGATTGATTCTGGGATTGGGAAATGATTTACTGACCGATGACGGCATCGGAATTTATATTGCTGAAAAATTGAAATCTGAAATTCGGAACGCAGATGTTGTCTGTTCGGCGGATTCGGGTTTTGGCTTGATGGATCATATGCTGGGATATGACCAGGTCATTTTGATTGATTCGATCATTACCGGAAAAGCGCAGATCGGTGATATTCATCATTATTCATCGGGTGATTTCACAACTCATATACCCTTCAGCATTCATTCAACTGACATCGTTTCAATCCTTGAATATTCCCGAAAATGTGGTTTCAGTGTTCCGAACCGAATTGACTTCCTGGCGGTGGAAATTGAGGACAATCAGACATTCAGTGAGGGTTTCTCAACGAGAATCGATCTCCTGAAAGAAGACATTGTTGAAAATATCAGAATGCGAATTCAAAAAATATTTGAGAGTAATATACCTGTCATTATTAAATGACAGAGTTGATTAAGGAGGCTTTTTAATGAGTCAAGAACAGAAGATGGTTAAAGTGTTCATTATGGGCGAGGCTTATGATGTCCCGGAAGGTTCTACCATCATTATGGCCATGGAATACGCGGGATTTCAATTGAAACGCGGTGTCGGCTGCCGGGAAGGTTTCTGCGGAGCCTGCGCCACGGTGTACCGCGAGAAGGGCGATTATAAGCTGAAGGGCGGACTGGCCTGCCAGACGGTTGTCAAGGATGGTATGACGCTGGCCCAGATTCCCTTTGTCCCGGCTGAAAAACCGATCTATGATATCAGGGAACTGACTCCGGATATCGATACGATCAAGGCTCTGTTTCCGACGGTGTTTCGCTGTGTCGCCTGTAATACATGTACGAAAGCCTGTCCCCAGGAGATCAAGGTCATGGATTACATTCAGGCGCTCAAGCGGGGCGATATTGCCAGGGCCGCCGATATTTCCTTTGACTGCATCCGCTGTGGTCTCTGCGCCCTGCGCTGTCCGGCGGAAATTGTGCAGTACAATGCCGCAACCCTGGCGCAACGCCTTTACGGACGGTATCTGAATAAGAAGAGTCCGGAACTGGAGGAGAGAATTACCGAGATAGAAAATGGCAAGTATGAAAAAGAGCTGAATGAACTTGTAGAAATGCCTCGGGAGGAACTCTCCAAGCGGTATTACGAGAGAGAGATAAAACTCAAATAGAATATGAGTAGTGAGTATTGAGTAGTGAGATATGCATCGGTTTAAAGAATTAGTGGTCTGGCAAAAATCAAGAGAATTGGTCAAGGATATCTACCAATTGACCTCTCAATTCCCAACGTCAGAAATGTATGGACTGACATCTCAAATTCAACGCTCTGTAATCTCTATCCCCTCAAATATCGCTGAGGGTTCCGGAAAATCTTCAAAAAAAGATTTCATCCGTTTTTTAGAAATTGCATACTCATCTTCATACGAACTGGAATCTCATTTACTGATTTCTATCGATCTTGGGTTTATATCAACAATGCAACATGAAAAAGTCGCATTGAAACTTGATGAAATTCAGAAAATGATCTATGGACTTATTCAGAAGATGAAAGAAAATGAATAGTCTCAATACTCATATCACAATACTCGATACTAAGAAAAGGAGCGAAC
>QNCV01000358.1 GCA_003645845.1 Fidelibacterota bacterium
CCGCAACATGACAATAACAGGAAACGGAAAAAGTAAATCAATAAAAGAAAAAATTGCAGCAGAGGATAGTCATTGGAATCATCTGAATATCGGTTTTTCAGTGGTTTTAGTGTTGACGATATTAAGTCTCTGGGGAATATTTTTTTAAGGAGCAGATTATATGACATTCAGATTATTAAGATTTACACTATTACTGATTTTATTGATAGGTGTATCCGGTTGTCAAGAGGGTGAAGAGTTGACGATTGACGCTAAAGTCGAGCGTTTACTGGCGGAGATGACCCTTGAGGAAAAAGTTGGACAAATGACTCAGATAACGATTCAGGCTGTTTCCAAAACCCAGGGCACTGTCAATCATAAACATGAGATCGACCCGGATAAATTAAGGGAAGCGATTACAAAATATCATGTAGGGTCTATCCTGAATGTCTGGAATGTGGCCCATACAGGTGAATACTGGCAGGAGTTAATTACCCGGATACAGGATATTTGCACAAAAGAGACCCGGCTGGGCATTCCTGTTATTTATGGCATAGACGCTATTCACGGAGCAAACTATACTCTGGGAGCCACCCTTTTTCCGCAGAGTATTGCCATGGCGGCTACCAGGAATCCGGAACTTATCCGGAAATGTTCTGAAATAACAGCCAGGGAGACGCGGGCCTGTGGAATTCCCTGGAATTTCAATCCGGTTCTGGGGGTGGGCCGCCAGCCGCTCTGGCCCCGTTTTTGGGAAACCTATGGTGAAGATAGCTATCTGGTGTCGATCATGGGAAAAGAATATATAGAGGCTCAGCAGGGGCAAGACATGAGTGCATCGGATAAAGTGGCCGCCTGTGCAAAACATTACCTTGGGTACAGTTTTCCGTTGTCCGGGAAAGATCGAACTCCGGCCTGGATACCGGACAGGGTACTGCGCGAGATTTTTTTACCTCCTTTTAAAACAGCTGTTGAGGCAGGTGTTGCTACGGTGATGATTAACAGCAGTGAAATCAATGGAGTGCCGGTGCATTCCAGTCATTACTATCTGACGGAAATTTTACGTGATGAATTGGGATTTCAGGGGTTCGTCGTCTCGGATTGGAACGATATTAACAACCTCTATTTGAGAGAAAAAGTGGCAAAGGATCAAAAAGAAGCCGTTAAAATGGCGGTAATGGCAGGAATTGACATGAGTATGGTGCCCTATAATTACAGCTTTTATAAACAGCTTCTGGAACTGGTTCAGGAAGGCAGTGTTCCAATGTCCCGGATTGATGAAGCGGTGAGTCGCATCCTCAGAGTGAAGTATCAACTGGAGCTCTTTGATAATCCCTATCCTCAAAAGCGTAATCTGAAAAAGATTGCAACAGATGAAGCGCAGGCGGTTAATTATCGGGCTGCCTGTGAAGCGATTACGCTTTTAAAGAATTCCGATGATCTTTTGCCACTTTCCAAAAAACGGAGAGTTTTCGTGGCCGGTCCGACAGCCGATAAACTTTCGGTGCTGAACGGTGGTTGGAGCATTACCTGGCAGGGGAATGAAGAATCCCTTTATCCGGCGGAAAAACATACGATTTTGGAGGCGATCCGGGAAGAAATTGGCGCTGAGAATGTGTTATATACTCCCGGAGCAGATTTTGATAATGTTCTCGATATTGATAAGGCAACCCGTTTAGCACAGGAGGCCGGTCTGGCGATTCTTTGCCTGGGCGAACCGACCTACTGTGAAACTCCCGGCAATATTGATGATCTTACTATCTCGGCGCCCCAGATCGAATTGGTCAAAGCGGTGTCCGAGGCTCGTGTTCCCATTGTGCTTGTCTTGGTGGAAGGAAGACCCCGATTGGTACGTGACATTGTACCAATGACCGATGCCGTGGTGATGGCATATCTTCCGGGTATGGAAGGCGGCCCCGCGATAGCCGATATTCTGTTTGGCGATGTGAATCCCAGCGGAAAATTACCGATGTCCTATCCACAATATCCCAATTCATTGATGACTTACGATCATAAATACAGTGAAATTGACAGTTTAAATGATTATGATGCCCAGTGGCCCTTTGGATTCGGACTGAGCTATACAAGTTTTGAGTATTCAGACCTTATATTGAACGATTCACTGTTCAGTATTGGCGATCAGATCCATGTTTCTGTGAATGTGACCAATTCCGGCGATCGGGCGGGCAAGGAGGTGGTTGAACTGTATGTCAGTGATAAGGTAGCCTCGATTACGCCGCCGGTAAAGCGTTTGAAACGGTTTCGCAAGGTTGCGCTGGTACCCGGAGAAACAAAAAGAGTGAATGTTACATTAAACGGCGCCGATCTGTCTTTTGTCGGACGGGACAAGCGCAGAATCACAGAGCCCGGTGAATTTACTGTTGAAATCGCCGGACTGACCCGCGAATTTATTGTTGAATAAAGGGGGAGGGATAGGCAATTATTAATTATTATTCAGATAAGGATTAAATTATTATTCTGATAATTCAAAGGGATATTAAATAGCAAATGTGTTGCAGATGTCACGACGGGCTGGGAATTTCAATGTGGTAAAAAACATTTTGGCCTGATTTTTGACTTTTATTATTTTGATGGGAAAGAAATCAACTATGAAAATATTTTTCGTAAACACGAATTAAATTAATTAAATGTAGGAGGAGAATGTGAAGAAGCAATTGTTAATTGGTTTGGTATTGGTCCTTGCCGTAAGCATTTCTTACGGGCAAAAAGTGATCAATGGATTTGACGCTGCCCTTGACACAAGCGCCTGGCATATTTTTATGGGTGATAATGCTATCGCCGATTCGTCATATATCGATTATACTGTTGTTGACGATCCGGTGATGGCAGGTGACAGCGCCATAAAAATTGTTTACAGCGCTCAGAACAGTGAGTCATGGGGCGCTTTTGTCAAGCTGGAACATTGGAATCCCGATTCCAATACCTGTTATGATTTTTCCGGTTATGATTCCATTAGTTTTTGGTACAATAATA
>QNCV01000359.1 GCA_003645845.1 Fidelibacterota bacterium
TTATGGAATGTTTTAGAATCGGAATTTTTTAGAAAGCAAGTTTATTATCTTGCTATTACAGCCTCACAACCTGAGATTAGAGAAAATATTTTCAAGAATGAGATGCTGATTCCATGGCCAAAAACAGATGAAGACAAAAATAAAATTGTGAAAAATGCAAAGTCTATTACATCAGCTCGGAGTAATCTTATTAAGAGTTTGAAAGACGCAAAAACCTCTTTTGATAATTTATTAAAATAAAAAAAGTAGATGTTATATTTTAGGTGCAACTTTCAGACTTTAGATGCAAGTGGTAGATTAGGTGCAAAGCGCCTGAAGGTAAGACTTATTAAGTATAGATCGCTGTAGATTGATGAGAGATAGCCCGGTAGTGTAGTGGTCAATCATGTGAGGCCCTGGACCTCACGACTGCGGTTCGAATCCGTACCGGGCTATATGCAATGTTACAGGTTCAGATAAGTTCATTGAGGAGATATTGATGGTAAATTTCAGAGTGGTGATCTCGGATCCGGCAGAAGGAAAGGCTTATCAGCTTGAACTGGATGAGGGAACCTCAAAGAGTCTTTTTGGGGTTACAATAGGTGATACGATCGATGGAACAAAGATCGGACTTGATGGATACAGCCTTCTTGTCACAGGTGGAACAGACAGGAATGGATTTCCAATGAGGAGGGATCTTCCAGGGTCATTTAAGAAAAAAGTGCTTCTAACAAGAGGTGTCGGTTACAGAGAGCGTGAAGATGGGAAGCGATACCGAAAGATGATAAGAGGAAACACGATCTCAGAGGCGATAAGCCAGATCAATACCAAAGTTGTATCTTATGGATCGAAACCACTCGTTGAGTGCCTCACACAACCTCAAAGATGATCATCTTACGACCTTCCTCATCCTCAAATAAGAGCGCAAATTCTGAACCTGCCATGCCCAACCTCACAAGATAGTTTGATCCTGGCTTTCGCTCAAACTCCGTTACAATCAGGGTCATCCCCATGACCTTGAGTGTGTTCTGTCCACCCCTCTTCAATATCGCCTGCACGTGGTTATCTCTGCATTCAAATAAAGCAGGTTTGTGCTCATGGCCACAGATGATCAGGTAATCATCATCCCCAAAGATCATGGAGGTATAGATAAAAGCGCTCTCTGGCGTGTAATGATAACCTGTGTAATCGAAGTACTCAGCATTTATGGTTGATATGCGCTGCCATGACCGTTCATGCAGCCATTGTTCCAGCCTCGATGCGCCTGGGGGTGTTATAAGAAGTGGATCAAGGGGGCCTCCATGAACAAATAGAATCCTATCTTTCGCCTCGATGTAGTAGGGTAAAAAACGATTTAGATACGCGATAGCTCTTTCATCCATTCTTAGCTTCTCATGTATCTCTTTACACTTTTTATCACTACCTGAGACTTCGTATCGGTAGAGAAACGCCTCATCGTGATTTCCACGAATCGAAACAACTTTGAACTCCTCACCAAGCGAGATCAGCCGATCTATAACCTCTTTCGGGTGATAACCTCGCTCAACTACATCTCCAAGGTTAAATATCCGATCAACCTTCCCGTAACGGGATACAAACTCATCGGAACTGATGACTTTCAGGATACGCTCAAGTGCGTTGATATCTGCATGGATATCTGATATTAGGAGATCGCTCACGTTATAACCTCAGCAAGCCTCCCCAGCTCTGATGCAGCTCTTATCTCCTTTGCGATCCGTCTGCCTGTTGATAATCCTGGCTCGATGAAATCTGCATAGGGCGATCCCGAGATGAAGAGGTTTGTGCCTGCAACGATCCTTGCCGAGATCTCAAATACCACAAACTCAAGATCGGGTGTGCAGATCGTCTCAAGACAGAAAGGACCGATCACACCGCCAAAAAGCCTGAGAGATTCCTCAACAACCTGCTCTCCCATCTCAAAGACCTTTGGTAGGAGTGATTCCCGAAGAACAAGTGGCAGATTTCCTGTAACGACGAATGACGGATCTATTCCCACTCTGGCAAGTTCATTTATCGAACCAAGCCTGTAAATCTCATCGATATTCGACTCAACCCTCCGATCGATTCCAAGAACCTCAAGCGTGCCCTTACTCAACGCATAACCATCCTCCTTGATCGGCGAGTAGAAGTAGTGAATGTAGTACCTCGTACCCAGCACAAACTCCTGGATCGTGAATTCCTGTGTTTTGTCAACCCTCGCTTCAATCTCCTCTCGATTCCTTGCGATAAAGAAGCTTGCTCCGCCCTTTGCACCGTGATATTTTACGATAACGGCTCTGTCAACCTCATCCAGATCAAGTTCTGCGGGCAACACAAGCCCCGCCCCCTCAAGCCACGTACGTTCCTTGTTTCTATCAGACTCCCACTCAAGCACCCTTCTGTTGCCGAAAGTCGGAACCTGGAGTTCTCTGAACCTATCAGCCCCCATATACTCGACAAATGAACCATGTGGTATCACGATGGCATCCTGACGGAGAAGTTCGTCTTTTTGTGCTTCAATCTCGAGGTAATCATCCAGAATCATGAACTCATCGGGTTTTGCACGTGGGAAAGCATCATAGAACTTTGGCGGCTTCTTTAAAGCGATTCCAAGCGTTTTGAAACCCTCTTTTCTCGCACCATCGAAAATCTGGAGGCTGGAGTGGGAGCAGACCGTTGTAACAGTCGGCTCAGTATACCGCTTCAGGATATCTTCTATCATGTTACGATTCTTTCAATCTGGCCGGTCTCGATTGCACGTTTAATCTCCATCGCCACACGTCTACCTGTGCTCAGATTCTTTCTCCAGAGCATGTTTCCGTAAGGATGGCCCACAGAGGCATGAACATTCGTTCCACCACCAATCCTTGGTGCGACATCATAGATATAGAAGTTGAGATCTTTATCAACGCATGTCTGGAGGCAGAAAGGACCGATTATTCCCGGGTCATAGTATTCCTGCGTTGCCCTTACAAATTTCTCTCCAAGCTCAAA
>QNCV01000360.1 GCA_003645845.1 Fidelibacterota bacterium
AATTTTTTACATGAGAATGCCTGTCATTTCTCAAAGTATACACCATCTTTTTCGAGTGTGCCACGCAGGTCCTTATAAGCCAGATCCCGGCTTTCACAGTTCTTTGCCGCACAAAGAGCCGCCGCTGTTCCGGTTGCCTGTCCCTGTCCCATGCAGCTTACCGTATTCCGCGTTGACATATGGGCATCATGGTCCTCGGTTATCATCATCCCGGAAACATATAAATTATCAATTCCTTTGACACACAGAGCCCGATAAGGAATTCCATAGGTTCCTCCGTTTTTTACCTGGATTCTCGGCGCATTGTCATGGAATCCATAGACAAAGACATCGTCATCGAAATGATTTGCTCCGACGATGTCCTCCAGTGTAATATCATAATCACAGCGGATCCACCTGCCCCGGCGAATACAAAGAAATGGGCTCGTTCTGGCCATAAAGGCTTTTTCACATCCCGGAACGTATTTTCTAAATAGTTCGACAGCCTTGTGCATGCGTCTGCGAACTTCCAGTTCCCCTTTCGCCATATCGTCCCGATCAAGTACACTTCCCGGAAGCCGGTAGTTGCATTTAATAAACATAAGATAATTATCATGAACAGTAGTGGTTACCGTAGACATCCCGATTTTGGCCGCTTCTGCTGAAAATTCCCGTCCAAGCTGACCCTGCGTGCGTACGATCTTGCCCGGTTCTCCACTGCGAAAACCCAGCGCCATTTGTTCAATTTCACCGTTACTTTTTAAAAATTCAGTGTATTTATCAATATCAACATTTCCAATACCAACACTATTGCAGCAATCATAGTCATTGGGCTCTTTATATTCGGCGCCCGCAAAAGCAGCCAGATCACCGTATGCGGTACAATCCACAAAGGATTTAGCATATATTGCTTCTCTGCCCGAACGGCTTTCAACGATAACTCCTTTCAATCTGGTCTTATCCATGATGCTCCCCACAACACGAGTGTTCAGCATCATGTTGACCCCGGCGTCCTCAAGCATCTGCATGGTTACGACTTTATAGAGTTCCACATCGATCGCCGTACAGACGGAATCATAATCCGTTCCTTCAATCATCTCGGCATGACCGGAACAGCCGCCAACTTTCATCAGGTTGTCAATGATCGTTTGCGGGATACCGCGAACCACCTGGCGTTTTTTAACATTCGGAAACGGCCTCCACAGGTTATAAAAACTGTGCAATGCCGTCCCACCTTCCGTAGCCGTACCGCCGGTATATCCCTTTATCTCCACAAGAACAGTGGCGGCCCCCTGACGAGCAGAAGCCAGAGCCGCGACCACTCCGGCCGTACCTCCGCCGGCAATAACGACGTCCGCTTTTCGAATCGGCAAATTCTTTGCGTTTTCTTTGTAAAATTTTATCGATTTTTCATGGGCATAAGTGCGCTCCAGTGTCCCCCCGGCAACCATTCCGCCTATGCCGAGCATCAATGCACTTTTTGAAAATTCCCTTCGATTCATTTTACCCCCATAATTTTTCTGTATTACCACTTACCACCAGATAAGCATGTTTAGTAGAAACAAAATTTTAAATTTGTCTTCCAGGCGGTATTCTGCTATTTAATCACCATCATTTTCCTCGCTTGCTGAAAATCTCCGGCTTTGATTTTAAAGAAGTAGATCCCTGTACTAATGTTTCTGGCATCCCACCGCACCTGATAAGTCCCGGCTCTCTGCTGCCGGTTGACCAGAGTTTCAATGAGTTGACCGGCGATATTATAAACGGATAATGTCACATGCGAGGATTTCGGGAGATTGTAAGAAATGATGGTGGTTGGATTAAAAGGATTCGGATAATTTTGTGAAAGGGTAAATATCTCAGGAACTTTATGTATTCCATGATCATCTTTAACAGCCATTACTGTAAACATGGTATTGATGCGGCCCGGTGAGCCAAAATCTATTGATGCCTTCCAGCTTTCAGGGAGAGCATTATCAAAATCCGGATTCGCTAATTCAAGAGTCGGTCCTTTTCCTGCTGGTGAAAGCGGCCAGGGAGATTGGTCATTGTATTCAACAATATCTACGAGTGAGTTATCATTATCAAATATTCGTACGGCATCACCTTCAGTTCCAAATTTAAAACCAAGATTGCCAGTATAGTTTTCAACGCTGCCAAATAAGGCTTTAAAAGCCAATGTGTCAAAACAAACAACCAGGTATGAACCCTGTTTCAGCATTGTCGCCGGGCTGAATTCAAAGACATTGTCATCATTTGAATCTTTTAATTTCCAACCATCCAGTACAATATCAGCATCGCTATTATTATAAATTTCCACCCAGTCTTCAGTATTAAAATTTGAATCGGAATCATAATTTATTTCATTTATCACAACCGGCGAGGTCTTTGAAGGAATCAATTTTATTTCATGAAGCGGGCTCCATGTATCTCCGTCTTTAGTCCTGGCCTTGATGGTTGTAACCTGTTGAATGGGAATAGTCGTTTCTTTACCCGACACCTCAATTGCGGTTGGGGAAACATTACCGGTCAGATCCCACATTCTTGGATCCGTTCCATCTGTCGTGTAGAAAATTGTTCCCGGCTGGGGATACAAAAACGAAATTTTCACATAAAAATTAGCGGGGCAGTTATATATACTCTTTAAAATCACTTTTGATCTATTACTAAAAACCGGGGGATCTAAGTCAGGATACATACCCGCTTTC
The DNA here is from genome assembly GCA_003645845.1 of Fidelibacterota bacterium. Classification (GTDB taxonomy): domain Bacteria; phylum Fidelibacterota; class UBA2242; order UBA2242; family UBA2242; genus B118-G9. Next base: position 2,688 of record QNCV01000360.1, read on the forward strand.
TTTGTTTCAGCGACAAATTTTGCAGCTCTTCCGATCAAATCATCACGAACATCCTTACATTCCTCTTTCCAATGTTCATAATCATAGGGTTGCCCCCGTTCGTCACCCCATCGGGCGATTTCACATAGCATTGCTTTCGAAATAACTTTACAACTTGAATCCCATATGGCTGTAACCCGATCATCCGTAAGAATCCCGTCATTAAAACAGTATTTATAGATCCTGTCGGCAAATCTCATTTTAAAATCGATATTCTTTTTCATTTTATAATATGCCAGA
>QNCV01000361.1 GCA_003645845.1 Fidelibacterota bacterium
ATCGGCAGGGTCCGTAATTGACCGCCTATATAGAGCTTGACCTTACCCCAGTCAAATTCCGTCTCTTCGCCAGGCTTGTATCGCTGCCGGATATAGGTCTCTTTTAGAACGGGTTCAATCCGCTTGATCCATTCACAAACGGTACTGTAGCTGATCTTGTGGCCTGCTGACAGCAGGGCTTCGTGAATGTCAATACGCTTCATCTGCTGCTTCTGCTGCCCCATAAGCCGCTTCTTATGGTTCTCTGTGAGGAATCCATGGATTAAAACCTCGATTTCCGGCGTTAACAGCCGAAGTCTGCGATTGCTGCTGTCATACGTCGGCGTGGATGAAATCTCTGAAATAATTTCCGGTGACGTCTTGTGGATACCGGCTTTTTCCAGAGCAGATTCATAATCACAGACGTACTTCTTTACTGTCGGACGGGAAATACCAGTCTCTCGACTGATATATCGAATGGATTGCTTATCCCGGTAATACCGCAGTATCATCTCTTGTTTGTTGTTCAATGTCATCACTCCTTTGTTACCTCCAGTTATTTTGTTACTGGAGAGGTTGAACATTTCTGGTAAACTTTTCAACTGGAATGATGGTAAAGTTTTAAACTATAATTTACATCCGGTGAAGTATAGTCGAAAAGTAATTAGTGATACTCTTGCTGATATATTGAAGGCGACGTGTATAGAGATCAGTGATCGCTATGAAATACACTTTGTAGAAATAGGCACGGATATTGATCATGTTCATTTTTTATTTCAGAGTGTTCCGATGATGTTACCCAAAGGAATAGTACAGACGAAAAAGAGTATAACAGCAAGAGAGCTATTCAAGCAATACCCGGAAGTTAAGCGATCTTTATGGGGTGGTAAATTTCGGACAAGTGGCTATTATATCAATACAGTTGGTCAATATGGTAATGAAGCGATAATTAAGGAGTATGTGAAAAAACAAGGTCTGGAATATCAGCAAATATATCGTAGTCAATTGAAATTGTTTGGTGGTATTGCATAGATACCTCGATGCTTGCATCGGGGTAGTTCATTTGGTATATATTTGATGCCACGGAAAAAAGCAGATAACAAAGGCTATACGTAATCCCGTCAGTCGGGAGTGCGTGCATTCAAACCGTCATATGCAATTAAAACAGCAAAACCGCATTGATAAATAAAAACGGAGCTTGAAATGATTAACAAAGTATTTAAAAACAAATATTTTCCAGCAAGTTTTCAGTCCTTTACCCTGATTGCCTTTGTTTTACTTATATACGGTAGTATCGGAGTAACAACAAGGGATCCCGATTTTGCGATAATTTTGCGCAATACAAACCTGGCTAATCTGATAGTCTGGTCGTACTGGTGGCCGTTGATTATTGTCACGGCTATCCTGTTTGGCCGGTTTTGGTGCAGCGTCTGTCCCATGGAATTAATTACCTCGTTTTTCGGGAAAATCGGGCTTAGAAAGAAACCCGGCAAACTGCTGCAATCAGGCTGGATCATTACTCTGTTTTACGCCATTATCCTCATTATCGGCATCCACACCTTTGCTATTCACCGGATTCCCCGCTATATGGCGATATATATGCTGATTCTTTTCGCAATTGCCGTCATTGCGGGACTGATCTGGGAAAAACGGACTTTTTGCACTTACATCTGCCCAATCGGACATCTGCTTGGACTGTACTCTTTACTCTCTTTCAAGCAATTACGCGTGATCGACCCCAATGTTTGTGAAAATTGCAAAACCAAAGAATGTATCAGCAAAGCCAATCACTACAATTTTATCGGCCGTTCCTGTACATCGGAACTCTATCCCGCAAAAATCAAAGATAACCGAAGTTGCATTCTGTGCGGTCAGTGTTTCAAATCCTGTACAAAGAATAATATTGTTATTAAAAGTCGCAAACTTGCAGCCGATTTATTCCGGGATATAAAACTCAGCTGGGCGGAAATCGCTTTTTTTATGATGGTAAGCGGTTTCGTTGTTTACGAAGTTTTATCGGAATGGCAGGTAAGCAAGCAGGTTGTCGTGGCGATTCCCAATTGGATTAACCATTCCTTAAATATTACCGGCAGTTTGTCCGGAACCATGAAAGCGGTCGTCCTGTTTGTTTTTCTTCCTTTAATTTTCTACCTGACTTTCGCAATAATAAAAAGAGCAGCGGCAAAAGAAAGCTGGCTTAAAGCCTTCACACAAATTGTAATAGCAATTTTACCGGTAACGGCAGGCATGCATCTGCTTAAATCACTGTTGAAAACAACTTCCCGAATACCCTATTGGAAATTTGCGCTTGCCGAGCCCGATGGTGTGGATAACGCCCAAATGCTGATCAATCATCCTCAGCTGCTAAACAAAGAGATTTTAGCGGGGATAGCGCCGGTCATCAGCATAGCCGCAATTTTACTGCCGTTAGGCGCCTTCATTCTGTCTCTGCTGATCATTCGTAAACAACAATATGCAAACCGGCTGTCAAAAACAATATCAGTTATTGCAGTTTTAATTTATGCGTGTATATTTTTAATGCCTCTCACTGCATGGCGATTTTTTTAAAATTGGGAAGCAAAAAAGGAGACTTGCGACCGGCGGCAATGTATTTTAAACTGGTGATCTTATTTTAGATACTTATTTTAAACAACGCTGTTTCCGGTATCTCTGGGCCGGAGATTACTTGTTTGATTGCCGAACTGCCGCTGCATTATAGTTGAAAGATGAAACAAAATTCAATCTTCATTCTCATTCTGGCATTAAGCTGTAGTCTTCTCGGACAGCATTCAAAACCCGACACCCTTACGGCGCTGTTTTGTGAGGGACAAATTAAACTCGACGGGCAATTAAATGAACCTTGTTGGCAGAAGGCGCCCGCTGTTGAAAATTTCACTCAAAGAGAACAAAACGAAGGAGCGCCCGCAACGGAGAAAACCCGAATCGCGGCAATTTACAACACTAATAAAATCTATTTCGGAAT
>QNCV01000362.1 GCA_003645845.1 Fidelibacterota bacterium
TCCTCACCGGCAATCGGTTCATTATTCTGAATACTTGAGGGAACCTCAAAATAACCGGGTTTTAACCAATCCCATAAATCTTCATCCTCTTTCGCCGGGTAAAGATTTGAAGGTGTAAAATAATTGAAACTTGTTAAACCAATTTGGTCAGATTCATCGACATCTGTTTGATCAAAATTTGGTTCACCGGCTGTTGGCATACCATCGTTTTCACCATAATCATTCGTACCTGCTTTTCCATCCGCTCCAACATCATCAAACTCAATATTCCAGTCACCATCATTATCAATTCCGTCGTCACGAGCCTCATCTATCAGTGGATCAGACAATCCCTGACCGGTGCGATAATTGATATATGCAACTGGGTTCAATGTATCGAAAAGCACTATTCCATCCTGATCTACTCTTCGCTGACGATAATGAAGCAGGTAATTTTCATCGATCAAACCATCCAAATCGTTATCCACTCCATCGTAAACATTATCATTGATGGAACCGTCATCTAATACATTGCCCTCTATTAACTTTGTTACTCCGGCAACTAACGTCAGAGTCAAACCCCGCGTATGAACAACTTGTGTATCCTGGATAATTGTAACCAGCGAACGATTATAGTCTTCATCGATAACAACAACCTGATCGCCAATGTCATAAACAACCGAATCAAAATCCGTTTCGCTAAAATACGGCGCGGAAAAAACCAATGACACGCCCGGATCTAGTGCATCTTCACGATTGTCTCCATCATTATCAATCCCATCATATTCATTACCGGGACTCTCCAAAAAGGCATAACCAACTATACCGACATCGCCCTGCCATTTCGGGTTACGCTTATTATTATTTGGATAATCACCGGTATAAGTCAAATCCCGTTGAACATCAAAAAAGGAGTAGTCATCATCATATTCCTGGGGGCTATCATCAGTACCGGTAACTCCAACATAGGTACCTGCCAGCATTCCGAAAACGACTTTATCATAGTCGGTAGTGCTTGTATTCGTAATTTCATACAACCAGAAGATGACATCAGAGGCTAAGAACTGCGCCCACTGCATACCTCTTACTTTAACTTCTAATCCCAGTCCATTGCGGTTTAGATTCAAGCTATCAGGTTTGAAAGCAACTCCAACCCTACCCGGTCCAATTACAACATTATTGTTCTCGGAATAATTAAATTCTTCATCATTATTGTCATCCATGACAAAATAACTTTCCTGATCAGCATTGGTCACACCTTTTCCAAAAAAACCATTCCATTGACCAGGCCACCCCGGATCTTCCGGATCATTCATTTTATCCGGCCAATAAGGTGGCCAGGAAACCGGATTTGTACTCATTGCGACCTTATCAGAATTCTCGTTAAAATATCCGGCTACCGGTTCAAACGTCCATTGTTTTCCGGTGCTCGACTCTTCCGGCGCAGTCCACGGTCGGTCTACAGGACAAATCACGACACTGTGAAATTTAATAGTTGTATCCGATTGATCATCGTGGTAGGTCACTTCAGCGCCGACCATTGGACTAACATCTCCGATATACCCGTTTGTATCAAATAACCAGGCGCCTCGGGGTCCTTTACTTGACGGCTGTCCAATTACTCCCCAATTACCAAAAACTGTTCTGACTAAATTGCCGTTATGAATTCCGGTCCTTCGATATTCACGACCGCTTTGGGCATAAATTTTTTGGGCGGAAAGAGTGAGAGTTGCAATAATAAACAGAGAAGTAAAGTAAGGTTTAAATCTTTGCATCATAAACTAATCCTTAATCCAATTTCAATCCGACGAGGTTCGGAATAATGAGTTGAATTTGTATAATATTCATGGACTGAATTAACAGGCGTATCAATATTCAGCATTTCAACACGCTCTTCATCTGTTGTAAAACCCGCTCTGCCGGTATCGTTGTAAACATTTACTTCATTAAGATTATCCAACAAATTCAAAATACGGAGATATATTTCTCCACTTAACCCGGCAAATTTCGTTCGATAATAGCCTCTCGTATCAATGGAAAATGTCGCCGGTTTTACTCCTGCATTTGTCAGCAATGATGTTATGTCTTCACTAAGTCGCGGTGTATAGGGCAATCCGCTTCCGTAACGTCCGATAAAATTAATTCCATAAACCTTAGTATTATAACCAACCGTAGCATTAATGGTGTGCCGCTGATCCCAATCCAAAGGATTCAATTGAATTTCCGGCTCGGACCCACCACTGATTGCATTTCGATATGCCTCAGGATCGGAAGCAGTACCACGCGCAATCTGAAGTGTGTAGTCAACGCTTGTGTAAAAACCATTCGGATTTTGCTGGTTTAAAGCAATTGTAATACCTTTAACCACTCCAAAATCACTATTCACTAATTTGCTATAACTTGCCGAGCCTCCGAATACTTCAATTTCATCAGCCCTTGTCCCTGTTAAATCGCGAATATCTTTAACATATGCCGTAACATCAAGAGATAAATTTTGTGTCAATTGCTGTTGAACACCGATTTCACCGACAATTGTTTGTTCCGGTTTTAAATCAGCATTGCCGATTACGCCCTGATTTCCCGTACCTGAACCAAGCTCAAATTCGGGATTCTGATATAGATACGTAAAATTTGGTATCTGGAAAAAGTGACCGTATGAAAAATGAAAAACACCTCGATCACTGATCGGAAATGAAAAACCGATTCTTGGACTGATTTTATATTTTGCACTGGCATCCTTATACCAATAGCTCTTCCTTTCTGCCAAAGTTACATCACTTTCCCCGATATCCTGGACACCGTTGCCATTAGTATCGTGATAACGATTTTCAGGCTTAATTGGATCATATATTTCCGGATCGCTCGGATCAGCTAATATAACACCATCAGGCTCGAAGTAGTCAAATCGAACGCCAACATTTACAATCAACTCTTTAAATTCCATCTTATCCTGAATAAAAAATGCAAACTCA
>QNCV01000363.1 GCA_003645845.1 Fidelibacterota bacterium
CATATCCCGGGCAATCCGGCGGGCATAACGGGGAAGTTTATTGGCTTCATTGATAGCAATAATGTCGGGATCGAGTTCTTTGAGCTGATTAATCAGAATCTGGTAGCGCTGTTCCCGGGTTTCTCTGCTTTCATATTCGCCCATTTTAAAAGAACCGATATAATCCAATCCGGACCAGACATTAATAGTTACAACTTTTAATTGTTGGGCAAAAAGGGAAGAGAAAATTAAAAAGGTAAAAGGGAAAAGTTTAATCTTCACTGTTTTCTCAGTTTATCTGCAATTGCTATCAACCTTGCGAAGGCTTAAAACCTTTGCAAGGTTAATGGATTTTGAATATATAGCCCCGAACATTCGCATTAAACGAAATTAAAAGTCATTGAAACCGTTCGCAAGAATAAAATTCCGCTTAAATATTTAAGATATTTTCCTATCATTTTTTATATTATGAAGACATCAAAAAATTATATCGGGTGTCGAATGAACAGGTTTACACTACATCAACCAATTAAATAGAGGAAAAATCATGAAAGACATGTTTTTGTTGTTTTTTGTCGCGCTGCTGGCCTTTTCTGCATGCACGCAGCAAAGCGATGTTAACCCCCTTCTCACCGAATGGAAAACACCCTTTGGAACACCGCCCTTTGATAAGATAAACAATGAGCATTTTCTCCCGGCGTTTAAAGAAGGCATGCGTCAGCATAAGGCGGAAATCAGGGCCATTATTACAAATCCGGAACCGGCAACCTTTGAAAACACGATCGAGGCGCTGGATTATTCCGGTGAACTGCTGACGAAAGTGACCAATGTGTTTTTTGCACTGAATGGCGCAAACACAAATGATGAAATGCAGCAGATCGCCAAAGAAATTGCACCGATGCTTTCAAAGCATTACGATGATATTGGTCTGAATGATACCCTGTTTCAGCGCATTAAAACGGTGTACAATCAGAAAGAGGAACTTGGTCTGAATCCGGAGCAGGCTATGCTGCTGGATAAATATTATAAGGATTTTATCCGTGGTGGCGCCAACCTTAACGATACGGATAAAGCCCGTTTTCGTGAAATCAACTCGGAATTGTCAGTCTTGACCACCAGGTTTGGCGAAAATGTTCTGAAGGAAGACAACAATTTTGAACTGGTAATTGACAATAAAGATGATCTGGCGGGTTTACCTGAAAATGTCATCGCTTCCGGGGCCGAAGCCGCCAAGGAACGGGGATACGAAGACAAGTGGGTCTATACGTTGCATAAACCCAGTTGGATCCCCTTTCTGACCTATTCCGAAAAACGCGACCTGCGTAAGAAAATCTATCTGGCCTATATCAATCGCGGCAATAACGATAATGAGTATGATAACAAAGAGATTGCCGCAAAGATCGCCGCTCTGCGGGCGGAACGCGCTCAGTTGCTCGGATTTCCGACTCATGCGCACTATGTTCTCGATGTGAACATGGCCAAAACCCCGGAAAATGTTTACGGGTTGCTGGATAAATTATGGGCACCGGCATTAAAAAGAGCTAAAACCGAATTGCGGGAGATGCAGGCAATTTCTGATCGTGAAGGCAACACTTTTAAACTGGAATCCTGGGACTGGTGGTACTATGCTGAAAAGTTAAAGAAAGAAAAATATGAGATGGACGACGAACTGCTGCGTCCCTACTTCCAGTTGGACAATGTCCGCAAAGGCGCCTTTGAAGTGGCCCATAAACTATGGGGGATAACCTTTACCGAGCGCAAAGATGTTCCCGTTTACTATAATGATGTCAAAGTGTTTGAGGTCAAAGACACCGACGGGACAACTCTCGGTCTGCTCTATACCGATTATCATCCCCGGGCCAGTAAACGAGGCGGCGCCTGGTGCGGTGCGTATCGCAAGCAGATGCGAAAAGATGGACAGAATGTCATTCCATTGATCAGTAACGTTTTCAATCTGTCCAAACCCACCGCCGATACACCCGCACTGCTAAGTCTGGATGAAGTAACGACAGTTTTCCACGAATTTGGACATGCTCTGCACGGGCTTTTCAGTAATGGTTCTTATCCCCGATTGACCGGAACATCGGTTGCCCGTGATTTTGTGGAGCTGCCGTCACAGTTTATGGAAAATTGGGCCCTGGAGCCGGAGATATTGAAAACCTATGCGTTTCACTACAAGACCGGCGAACCGATTCCCGATGAGTTGATACAGAAAATTAAGAACGCTAGTTTATTCAATCAGGGTTTTGCAACCGCGGAATATCTGGCTGCTTCCTATCTGGATATGGACTGGCATACGCTTACCACTGCCCGGCCGGTTGAGGATGTTCTCGGTTTTGAAGACGAATCTCTAGGTCGAATTGGTCTGATTCCGGAAATTATCAGCCGTTACCGAACACCCTATTTCCGGCATATCTTTACCAGTGGTTATTCTGCCGGGTATTACAGCTATATCTGGGCGGAAGTTCTGGATGCCGATGCATTTCAAGCATTCAAGGATGCCGGTCTGATTAATCACAAACTGGCGCAGTCCTTCCGCGAGAATATCCTGGCAAAGGGTGGTACCGAAGACCCGATGGTTTTATACAGACGGTTTCGCGGTCAGGAGCCCAGCATTGATCCATTGTTAAAACGGAGAGGCCTGGAATAAAAAACTGAATTTAATGAAGTAAGCGGGGGTACACGTTGGTGTATCCCCGCTTTTTTATTATGAAACCTGGCGCTGGAACCTTAAAAAGAGATCCTGATTCGCAGCAAAAGCACTTAGTCTTTCGGTCGCTTCAGACCTGTCAGGTTTAATAGTTTCTGCCAGCCTGAGTAAGGATAACTGCTAAAACCTGACAGGGCTGCTTACTAAAGGGTGTTTTTACTGCCCAATATATTTTGCAACCAAATATCTAATTGACCCGGTTTTTTACATGCCCGTCAATAAAACATCGGACATTATCTACGAC
>QNCV01000364.1 GCA_003645845.1 Fidelibacterota bacterium
CTTCAAAAAAGCCACCGACACCGTATCCGGCATTATTGATAAGAACATCAAGATGTCCATATTCCGCTTCAGTGTCATTGATTACGGATTTAACCATCTTAACGTCGGTTACATCCAGTTTTTTTAACATAACCGGTAGTTTTTCTTTTTCAATATGCTCCTTCAACTCTGCTGCTCTGGTCAGGTTCCGCGCGGTTGCAATGACCCGAAACCCTTTTCTGGCAAGATGAACAGCGCTGTGAAAACCAAAGCCGCTGGAGCAACCCGTAATAAGTATAATTTTGGAATTCATCGTTTTCCTTTTATTGATTAATGAAAAGTTTAGTCTTGAAATACCGATTTTCCAAACATTGAATTATCCATTAGCAGGATTAATCCGAATCGATTAATTCCCATAGTCTTCAGGATTTTTTCATTGTTTACACGTTCCGGTCTAAAGATATTTTATTTTGAATTGAGCTTACATTTTTTAGATTTTACAGAGTAAAATTTTTGATTATTTAAGCGAGGAGCTATGGAAGAACAAAAACAGGATGTTAAGAAGAGTCCACTTCGTGACATCATTGATCCATTCATTAATTTAATTCATGCACCCCGGGCGCTTTGGGGAATCAATCTCTCTTATCTTTTAGAGGGACTGACCTATTTTGGAGTGCTTGGTCTGCTGGCGCTATTTTTCAACCGGTATATCGGCCTGAATGACATTGAAGCCGGTCGCATGGTAGGCATCCTGACGGCGGGAATCACCCTGAGTATGCTTTTTCTGGGCGGAACCGTTGATTGGATCGGCGTCAGAAAAGCGCTGTTAATTTCACTGACATTCATGCTTTTCGGACGGGTATTACTGACAATCGCCCCGAGTCTCGGAACCAGCGGCTTATGGAATTCCGCCCACCTAATCGCCATGCTCGGAATCCTGGGGATTGTGCTCGGATACGGCATTTATCAACCGGCCTGTTATACGGCGGTCAAGCAGTTTACGACCGGAAAAACAGCCGCCATGGGCTACGCCATGCTTTATGCAATTATGAATCTGGGTGGTTTCTTACCCGGATTAATCTCTCCGCCGATCCGCAAACGCTATGAAATCATCGGCGTTTATTGGGTGTTTGTTGCCCTGACGGTTGCCGGCATTCTGGTAATTGCCATCATTCTTTCAAAGAAGACGGTTGCAATGGCGCTGGCCAATGCCGGCAAAGACAAGACCGATAAAGACAAAGCGGAAGACGACGAGATGGCCAAAATGTCACCGAAAGAAAAATTCCTCTACTATGTGAAAAACTTTCCGGTTCGGGACGGTCGCTTTATGTTCTTTATTTTTATCCTGATTCCGGTACAGACACTTTTTGCCCACAACTGGTTGACTCTGCCGCAGTATTTCAGCCGGGCATTTACCGGAGTTGTTTCGAACAACTTTGAATTCTTTGTAAATTTCAATCCGCTGCTAATTTTCATTCTGACCCCAATGGTCGCAGCATTAACGTCTGAAAAAGACACCTACAGAATGATGATTCTCGGAACGTTTGTGATGGCGGCTCCGACATTTTTCCTGGCACTGGGACCAAGTCTCTATACAGTTTTCGGTTACCTGATAATCATGACCATCGGCGAAGCCATGTGGCAGCCGCGATTTCTGCAATGGGTCGCAGAAATCGCTCCGAAAAACATGACCGGTATATACATGGGATTGGGACAGTTCCCCTGGTTTTTGACGAAAATTATCACGGCCATGTACAGCGGCTGGTTCCTGATGAATTATTGTCCCGAAGGTGTCGCTCCCGCCCGGATGAACACCGAAAAAATGTGGTTCATTTACGGCTGTATTGCAATTATCTCACCCATTTCACTGTTTCTTGCAAAAAAATGGATGGGAAAAGGTCTGGAAAAAAAGCGTGGATAATATTTTGAAAATTGTGATGTTTTATTTAAGCAGGGTTTTCATTTACCCGGAGATACTATAAATTATGATGTTGCATCAGGAATTAAGCGGAGCAATGATATGAAACCGAAAATTATAATCGTGGATGATGATAAGTTGATCTGTGAATTATATTCAGAATATTTCGCTCAAAACGGATTCAGTGTTCAGTCGGCCTGCTCTGCTGCCGAAGCGCTGGAAAAAATCAGAAAAGACATGCCTGACATTGTCCTTTCCGATATCGTCATGCCCCACGAGGACGGCTTCAGTTTTTATGAAAAAATTCAACTGTTCAATCCCGATCTGCCGTTTGTGTTCGTTACCGGTTACGATCACGACAACAAAGTTCTGGAGCACTTAAAGAAAATCGGCAGGAAATGGATTTCCAAACCGGTTATGCTGGAGGAACTGATGGAACTGGTTCAAAGCGAATTACATAAATGACATATTGGCTATAATAAAAAGGGCTGATCGATTACGGTCAGCCCTTTTTTAATAGAATAACGAGAATCAGACTTCCAGAGACCCTTTCATGAAAAACAGATCAATAGCCATCACCATTGCCCCGGTATGCTTATCCAGATCACCCATGATTTCCTCGATTCCCTGAACAATTTCCGGCACTTCCTTTTCCGGAATTACTGTCATAATCGTTTTACTCACATCCGATCGTTCGCCGAGAAAATTCAGAAAATCACTAAACAGCGGTATGGTAGAAAGCTGATCCTTGATCCCGCTGGATTCCAGGACATTCACGCCCCGAATTCCCCGTTCCAGGAACAGTTCCAGAATATCATCAAGGAAGCGTTTTTCGTAAAGGATCAGGAACAACAGTTTATTCCGTTCACCCTTCATGGTTAAAGGCTGTCCGCTAACATGTCGCAGAAATGCCTCTTTGAGGGCAAGTCCGGAATTAGCCTGGCTCATTTCCCGGCGGGCGGCCGGATTGCGTGATATTCGTGAAATCTGGGCCAGAATCTGCAGGTGAATTTCGGGGTGTTCATCCGGACC
>QNCV01000365.1 GCA_003645845.1 Fidelibacterota bacterium
AATCGCAGAAACTCCGGGGTTTTCGTAGGTAGGGTCCATGAGGTCTGGCTCGTTGAAAATATCCGTCGGGTTCCAGGCATAACCGACTCCGGGAGAAATCTGCTGCTTCCCCAACGTCAAATCGAATAATTTGCTATGCAATTGTAAAAACATATTGTCAATGAACATAGAATCCGAAAGGGTATAAGGGATGTAGGTGATTGTATCGAGACCGGTCATGTCGGCATTTGGAACCACCGGTCTGAAATCGGGATGCAGAAAATCCAGAAAGTTCAGGTTCGTCTGACCGTAATATTCTTTGTAAATCAGATTGGCGCTGATGCGGATGTTATCCGATGGACTGGTGTCCAGATCGAGGCGAAATTTATGATAACCGTAAAAAATCTGCTTTGACGGAACCTTTCCGAAATCGCCTTCTCCTTCATAATAACCAAACCAGTCCACTTCAGCGAAGAGACTTACGGACAGTAAAACAATAATCACAGTGTTTTTAAGCATAATACAGGCCCTTTATTTTTTCAGATTCCGCTCGGTGAAGAAATATTTATCGAATGTCACATCATAGGTAATACTGATATATTCCATCACGGTTTCAGTCTGATCGCGATGATTGCGCATGATCATTTTCATTGGTGTCAAAACACCCTCAATTTTCTGTATGTCTTCAAGATACAGCGATTTGATGAAAACATCTTTTTTATCGTAATAATCGATCTGAATGGGGAAGAAGTCATCCATGCGGACATAACATACCATTTTATTATATGAATTATCATCCGTCCTGGATTGTAATTCCAGTTTATAACATTTAGTCCCATTGATTTTTTTCGTTCCCTTGAGCGCCGGTGTGTAATCCTCTTTCCAGGAATCGCCGGAACCCATATCTTCGTAAGTAAAATCGGATCCTTCGAATTTCTGGTTTTTGGCGCTGGATGCCAGTTTGCGCACCCGGTCGGTGCGCCGGTTATACATCCAGATATTATCGGAATAGTCGGTCATGAGTATGGCATTACCCTTGACCCGGGAGGGCTCCAGATAGCGCATGAGGGAGGATTCGCCTCTGTTGCCCATATAAGTTTCGTACCTGAATGTCCGATGATCACCTGTGGTGGTAACGATGGTCTGTTCCATGATGCCCCTGGCGTTTTCGGGATTCATCAGGTCGATGATTTTATTCAACAGCTCCGGTCCACTGGGATCGGCTGCCACAAGAACATTAAGAAGTAACAGGCTGATTGCAAACAGGCGTTTCATATTATGTTCCTTTCCTTTGAGTGTTGAGTAATCCGCGCAGATAAATATCTTTGGTGGTCTGTTTTAATTTCTCTTTATCGTAATGATCGCGATTGATGAAATAGTGCAGGCCGATGCCGTCAATAGCTGCAAAAATAATAAAGGTAATATGCTCCGCATCAAGCGGCTTGAAAGCGCCCTTGGAGATACCATCGTCGATTAATGGTCTGAACATACGATATAAATCGTGTAGAATATTTTTAAATGAGAGTTTGCTGTCGCCATGGGTTTCGTCACGATAACCCTGCAGAAATATCTCCAGGAAGATCAGCCAATCGGCGGAATTTTCACCGGACAGAGATTCATCAAAAAAATCGTAGGTATAATCCAGTATCAATTCGATCTTTTCAACCGGATCCATATCTTGCTGTATCAGGGCATTATAGCCAGCCATCATCTTTTGAAAAAATACCTTGAAGACCGCTGCGAAGACATCTTCTTTGCTGCTGAAATATTCATAGACCGTGCCTTTGCCGATGCCGGCTTTTTTGGCGATTGTGGCGATTTTACCGTTGCTGACGCCCACCTCGGCGAAGACCTTTAAGGCCGCCTCAATGATGCGTTGCCGCTTGTTTTCGTCTTTTGGGATTGGAGCCATTTTTATCCTTTTTAAACTATGACCGACCAGTCGGTCAGAATTTAATCTGCTCAATTTCTATATGCAAGAATAAAGAGTTAAAAGAGAATTAAAACCGGAAATCGTGAGACTGATTTTCCAATATTTCTGAATTTAACTATGACTCTTTTTATTGGATACGGCATTCGAATTTTTGCATCAATGCTTAAAATATTGTCCGGCCATTTTTTGTAATTTCAACTCAGGCGGCTGACAATATATCCATGGTTCGGCTATCTGTATCCGAGTGAGGGCAGCATTGCCTTCCCGGTACTTGCGAATAAAAATATCATCCGGATTCCATGTGGCGAAAATGGAGAGTTGCGCGAACCAGCTTTTATCCACGGGTTTATACTCGCTGAAAAAAACCACGGTCTGCAATATAACGGCGGAAAACGAAAGAGAATGGCAATTAATAGTGTGTAATCAATGATACAGTTGTTTTTTCGACAAGACCATTGCCGCTAAATATAGCCGGTATCATTTATTTCATGCTCAGGGAGTGCGGTATTGAAAGTTGACATTGATCCGGCGTCCCGGCATGGGAATACCGGCCGCATTTTGATAATTGCCGTCCAGAAGGTTAGACAGTCCGATGGAAATAGAGACACGCTTGAATGCTCGTGTAAGGGAGGCATTGACTATCGTATATGCCGGACTGTGAATCCGGTCTTCGTAGCGAAGCGTCCACTTCTGTTGGAGATTAAAAACCCTGGCGGGGATGATCGAGATAATCATCTGATGACGTAGCGAGCTCAAAAGGTATTTGGATTCAAACTCAAATTCTGTCTTGTTGGTTTTCATGGTGCAATAATTGACAGATAAGGATTTCAGAAAGTGGTTGTCAGGTGAGTAATTAAAAGATGTTTCCAGACCGATATTTTCGATACTGGAAATGTTCTGGACCTGCCATTGATCTCCAGAATACCGGCGAACCCAGTCAATCTGTTCATTTCCACTTCTGAGAAACAGACCTATAGCGGTTGTTGTTTTCCCCTGATTATATCG
>QNCV01000366.1 GCA_003645845.1 Fidelibacterota bacterium
CTCCTGTGGATATTGTTTCCTATCATTCATTTTACTGCAAACGCATAGATCTTCGCATTCTGAAGTGTAAATCGGAGCCTAATCGTTTGTCCCCGCAAACGCGACAAACCATTGCCTTTTTCCCATTCCGGGTTCAATCGCAACTCGTCTACCGATTTGTATTTCCGGGCAGCCTTTCCCATAAACCCCCGAATCGGTCTGCCTTTCGCATCTAATACTTCGATCTTTATCCAGCCTGAGCCGGCATCCACATTTACCTCTAAATTATCACCTTCAAGTATAAATGGTTTCGTAGTAATCACTCCTACTTTATCTCCGGCCTTTTGGCAAATGAAACGGTCCAGTGGAAGCTTAGCCAAACCAATTTTTCCAGTTTCCTTTTGGGCTTCTTTTGGTGCATGATGCTGAGCATACTGACCGGTATAGAAAATCAGATGCTCATCCCCAAGAGTAATGATCTGAGATGAAGGTTGAAGCATCGCTTTATCAAAACTGCCGTCGGGTCCACGTTCAATAAACGGCTGGTGAGTGTATATCCAGCTTTTGTCAAAATCATAGCCGTTCCGGCTGGTCCCGATATAATAATCAATCACATCTGCATCCGGACGTTTGTCAGGATCGGGTACTGCAACGCGCCCCTCACTGCCGGTCAAATTTCCCGCCGTCAATACATGCATCAGGCCAAAGTATATATTTTCATAGATCCAGATATTCATTGACTCCATCTGATATACCGGAACACCATTTTTTGTAACTCTTCCTTCAGGATCATCCACATTGATATTTGCCAGTGTCTTCCAGGCTGTGGGATATTCCTTCAGATCGTTGTTTTTATCATGAACCATAATCCGGGAGGATCGTGATTCTCCCAATCCGCCCATATCCCCGAGATCCGTGCGTGTGATTAACATATAGCGTTTGCCAATCGGATCCCACAGGATCTGGTTGAAGGTATCAGCAGCCCGGCCGGTCACGGAATTTCCATTGTTATAGCCGATCCAGTGAATACCGTCGGTCGAATGGGCGATGGCACACATAGTATTACCGGGATTGTAGGCTGCTTTATACTTCTCGGGATGTCCCCAGGGAAGCGTTGGGTCAATCATAAATGCTGCCTCATAAAAGGTACCGCCGTTTTTTCCCCGATAGGTAATCAGATTACTCTTCCCATCGGCGGAAATAAGCGGTTTAGTCCAGTGAATACCATCCCGGGACTCTGCATAGCCAGTGTATCCTTCACCGCATGCCCGATATAGCATCTGAAAGATTTGCCGCTGTTCATTCCAGACCACCGACAGACGCCGGCCAAACTCAGAATATCCCTCTCTTGTGGGTAAACCATCCGGAAATTGCTTGACGGGATCAAAATCAGTGGGCACACCGGGCTGCATAACAATTCCAACCTTTTCAGGATGACCTAATTCACGGGTAATATTTTCTTTGTCGGCAATAACATAATCATCCACAAGGAGTTGTTTCTGTAGGCCAACGGGCACCAGATCCCCTGCAAAAGTCCGTAATATTCCGGAAAAACTCCCAACCAATACCACAATCATCATGAATTTATTCATATCTTTTTTCCCCTCTTAGCATCATTTTACGGTAAGATGGTAACAATAATTCTTTTATATCTTGTCAATTCAGGTTTTCCTTTATCACGTACCTGCAATATAATATGTAATGTTTCCTGCTTTTCTACCTGTGGTGCGATAAAATATGCCTGTTCATTATACTTATCTTTTATATCGATTACTCCCTGATAACTTCCGGGTTCACGATAATACATCCAATAATATGTAACCGGATCATTATCGGGATCGGAAGTTCCTTTCGCGCTTAACCGAACCCTATTACCACTTTTAACCTCAATATTATTCGAGTGGTTTAATTTGGGAAGCGGCGGATCATTCGCCTCATCAAAGGATTTAGTGCACCAATCCATACGTGCAAAAAAATCGTGTTGCTATGCTTCGTGCCAACGCCAGATTGTGGCCTGGTTGCTGGTATAATAATGCCCGTCCGGTGCGAGAACTTCATCAACCGCATCGGTCCAGATGGGTCTGGTTTCTTGTTTATAATGCCATTTTTGTTTTCGGGGTGTATATAATTCATACCGGCCTCCCCAGCTGCCATAGTTGGGATGCTCCGGATCACTCAGCCCGTTCGGAATCAGAAAAAGGAAAGAGGGCGTATCTCCTTCCATAAGATATTCAACCTGTGGATATTCAGCTCCCAATGGTCCATGGTTCTTTCTGACATTTATATCGAGAGTTTCATTTGATACCAGCGAGAAATCAGGCCCACGAAACCGTCCATGAAATTTATCACCGGAAATACCGACCCAGGTGGCATATTGATATCCTCCGGCTCCATTTTCCTCATAACCGGGACTGACGATATAAAACAAATTTGGAAATGTTTCACGCAACCAGGGACCGCTGTCGTCCTGATCGGATATAGTATATACGCGGAGTTTATCTACAAACTTCCTGAGTTCTTGCTGAGACCGGGTATGTTTGACTTTATACAGCGCCTGAGCCAGACAATTTGCGCCACCCCAGATTGTCACCCAAACCGGCCTGGGATCAGCGCGATCGACAACCTTGATAATCCAATCGGATCCTTCAGAATCTTTACCGATACCAACAGCATTCATACCGAAATCAGGATATCCGCGCTTTATTATTTTTAATAATTGCCTCTCCTCGGGATATCCCGATGCATGTTTTTCAAGATTATTCTGCACTTTGCCATAGGCGCTGACAATTTCACTAATCCGCCAGTCTGCAACTTTATCACGTTGCCAGCAGGATGTGGTTGCAATCAGTCCTTCCACTTCAAATTCATTGGCATAGGTCAGAAAACGCACCAGAGACATGGCGTCATCGGGTTCATTTTCAATATCCGTCAGAAC
>QNCV01000367.1 GCA_003645845.1 Fidelibacterota bacterium
GAGATTGGTCAATCGGGGAATCGGAATCCCGTGCCATTCATCGTTCCATTGGTTAACCCGGCTATTATTATAGGCATACAGATCGTGGCTTGCACTGATGTTCAGCGCCAGCTTTTTCGACAATTGAGTCCGGATTGAGGTGCTGATCGGCGCCCAGCGCAGGCTGTCAGCGGCAAAATTGTGACTGGTTCTGAAATTCAGCGTAAACAGATCAATCTTATTTTCTTCCTCGCCATGTTTGGTTTTAGCCTGAAAGATGTTGCTCAGGCTGAATGTCATTGAACGTGATTCTCCGGACGGTGTACTGCCGAGAAGGGTGCTCTGAAATGGATCATAGGTCCAATCGTTCCCGATTGAATCAACGCCGGTTTCAACATAACCGGGATCCCAGCCAAAGATCTGCTTCGTGAAGTCTGGCCGGTACGACAGTCCTACCTGCGGTGTCATCACATGCCGGATCACCTGCAGCGCACCGATACGGATCGGAAACATTCCGTATAGTTTGGTCTGGGCATTCATCGACACACTGCCGGTATGCCGGGCTTTGAAATCAGTCACCGGGGTTGTCAGAATTTTATTGTTCTGAATAATAAACGCTCCGCTGGAATCACGCACCGGCATATCATAATCCATGATCCAGCCCTCCTGAATACTCATGTTCTGATTGAGGGTAATAAATTTCAGTATTTTCTGAGAACTGTTCATTGAAATGTTGTGGGTAACGGCGCTTTTAGTCACGTCATTCTTCTGCCATTGGAGCGAGTCGTCCAATACATCGGACAGGTAATTTATCGTCTGGTTATTACGCAGTTTGGAACTCAAACTGAAATAGATATTATTGTACCACTTGCTGCTGGCACCTGATTTCAGCGGAATAATCGGCTTGGAGCTGCGGCTGAACGATACATTCGGCAGTGACCGGCTGATATAGCTGATTTTCTGGCCGCTGGATGCCGGTGCATCTTTAATCAGGTTATTGGCCTGCAGATTGGTTGTCTGGTTCAATGTCATGGACAATGAATAGGGTCTTCCGGGCCAGGTTTTTGACAAGGTTGCATTGCTAATCAGCTGCTGCCTGAGACGATCCTTCTGGTTATAGCTCATCCGTTGATAGAGATCATCACTGCTGACAAAACTACCGTTGGCACTGAAGCGCATGGTCGGACTGATCTTATGATTGTGATTGATATTAAGGGTCCACTCCCGTTTTTCATAATCAGAAAGGAATTCGTTTGTGTACTTTCCGCGAATAGATCCATCAAAGACATAGCGCAATTTATAACGGGTGGCATAGCGGGTGACGATGCCGACCCGGTCGTAGAAGTCCATTGTCAGTTTCAGATCGTAGTAATCGCTGGGCGCCCAGAAATAGCCGAGCCCACGGATATTGCCACCATCCTTTCCGGACTCGCCGTAGGTTGGCATCAACCAGCCGGAATGCCGGCGGCCGCCCTGATTCGGAAAGATGCCGAAGGGTAATGCCAATAGTGGAATATCCTGAATATAGAATATAATCGGACGGGCAATAATTTTATCCTTATGGATCAGTTTCATCTGCCTGCTTTGGAAATGATAGTGGGGATGATCCTCAATATCACAGGTGGTATAAACGCCATTACTGACATAAAATTCTTTGGTGTTGACCTTGGCAATATTTTCACCGTAATAATAGCCGTCCTGCTCCTTGGTTTTACCCTCCACAATTCGGCCTTTTTTCGTCTTCATGTTGTAGACCATTTGCTCGCCGGAAAAGGGCTCCCGGCCCTTTTGATACAGTGTCGGCAGATCGGCTGGTAACGAATCAAAGGGCGCCTGCCCGATTGGATAAGCATAAAGCAGGTTTTCATTCCACTGAATCTGAATTTTACCGGCGGTAAGTTTCATATCACCGGATTCAATAGATGAGTTATCCCGCAAAAACGTTTCTTTATCGTTCAGAAAATAGTCGATACGCTCGGCTGAATACACAACGGTCGTGTCCATGCTGGTATTGGATTTATCGGGAATAAATTTGCCTTCGGTACCGCCAATCACGGTTATCCTGTTCAATCGGCGGTCTGCAAATTTCATGAGCACCGTGTCTCCGCTGGCTATATTCACGCCCTGAATAATGCTGTCTTCGGTTACATTGTAATAGCTGGTCGCCATGCCGAACACCCGGATCGAGTCGGTTTTACCATCCTTGAAAAAGATTTCCATGAACTTCCCGGTGATCTCATCATAGACTCGGAGTGAATCCCCATGCGATTTCGTCGATGAATCAGCCCCGGCCGCCGGCAGATAGGCCTTACCCCGGGAAGAAGCGACCGCATTATTATAGATAAACAAGGATTGCAGCATTTCACCTTTTAACTGCAGCTTCATACGGTCACCCGATAAATCCTGCCCGTCACGAAACACTTTCGGATGTCCGATCATGTCGGCGACTTCCGTGGAATCATTATAATCCAACTCATCGGAATAGGCGCTGAAATCATCCCGCCAAATCCTGACATTGCCGATACTGATGAATCTTCCGCGGTCCTCATATCCTCGGATGATATCACCCCGGATACGAAAATTTTCCGCACCCGTGGAATCTAGTTTCACAACATAGGGATTCTTGTTGGCTTCAATATTCTCCGTGCGACTGAAATAGACCAGGCTGTCACCATAGAGCGATGTGTTCCGTCGGGGATCGTGGATAACCGCATTTAGTTCGGCAACGGCTTTTTCTTCGGCAGAATAGTATACCAGATAATCCGCCCTGACACTCCGTTTCTCATCCTTCAGCCGGACATCGCCGAAGGCTTCGGAAATATCCTCATCCACATAATATTTGATTTTCCGGGCCCGGAGATTCACCTTCCCGTCATCGTAGTTTGTGTTCCCATGGGCTTCAATAATCTCATCGGCCGCATAATATACC
>QNCV01000368.1 GCA_003645845.1 Fidelibacterota bacterium
CGCTTTCCGGGGTACTTCCTCACTGGATACCGGTTTCTTGCTGTCTTTGATTAAAAGATAGTAAGCTTTTTCCCTTGTTTTTGTGGAATCGTTGCGGTAGCAGATATCCTCAATTGTGCCGTTTGTATAAATAGTATAGTCGTAGTTTTCCCAGCCGGCTGATGAGCGTATCCAGTACCTATTTTCATCGATTTTTTTCCAATCCGTGACTTTCGTATAGGATGGTGCAAAAGTCTGCACGACGCGCAACAGTTCCTCCGATGGCGGAATATCCTGCGACACGGTCTCTGACGGTATTTGATAGAACTCATTGCCCGGAGGACCAACCTCAACGCGCCAGGCGCCCGCCCGATCCGGTATTCGGGTGCATGAAACCGCCGCAAAAAGAACCAGAAGTGTTAATAATGCTACAATCGAAATATTACGTCTAAACATAGTTACTCTTTCCTGCTATTCCA
Organism: Fidelibacterota bacterium; assembly: GCA_003645845.1. Classification (GTDB taxonomy): domain Bacteria; phylum Fidelibacterota; class UBA2242; order UBA2242; family UBA2242; genus B118-G9. Next base: position 459 of record QNCV01000368.1, read on the forward strand.
TTATTTAACCGATGTGAATCTTTTCAGTAAATCCGAATAGGCCTGATAGCCTGCCTTTTCATCGGCATTGGCTTCCACCATCTCCAAAACCTTTTGCCATTCACTGTCAAAGTTTTTAATCTCCTCAACCGCATTTTCGGGATTCAGACTCATTCGATGCCCGGTCTGAGCCGCGTGAACAACAAGATCGTTTGAGTAGCGCGACTTGTCCCAGTTATTCTTTGCCAGAAATTTCATGAATTTGATCATATCGGCAAATTGACCCTTTTTACCGGAGAGCGCTTCAATGTCGGTATCCGTAAAACGGCATTCGATTTTCACATTCCGATGAACACTCATTTCCGATGTATATACCCGGATGGATTGGTCATTGCCGTTGTATCTCCATGAATTTGCGCCGCCATCTGCCTGATAGGGAATCTCGATGCCATTGATCCGGACGGACTCCGGCGGGAAACGGTTAATGAAGCGGATTTCGTAATCCCGGCTTTCCGGCATCCCCGGATATCTACCTTTGACCGCCTCAACCAGCACTTTTTGGATCTTTCCTGTATTCGTTGAAACCACGTGGGTGAAGCTGCAAGCGCCGTTTTTATACTGATTGTCGTCCCCGGCGTCATCGTAAATAGTGAATTCCCCGGACTCTCCCGGAAACACATTGAGGATAAGTGTATGATCATCATCTGTTTTTCCACACTCCGGTTCCGGCACCATCGGAATAATCGCCCCGGCACGCACATAAATCGGGATTTCATCGATGCAAAATGAACGCTGGACTACTTTTTCACCCTTTAGCACGGTGCCGGAATGCCACTCAATCCACTCGCCATCGGGAAGCCAGATATCCTTTTGAACGAAGAGACTGTCCTGTCCTATCGGCTGGGTGACCGGCGCCAGGAGCAGATCGTCACCGAACATGTACTGATTGGGAAAGCGGTAGGCATTTTCTTCTTTCGGATACTCGTAGTACATCGGATGACACATGGAAATTCCGGTATCGTAAGCCTTGCGGGCGGCTGTGTAGATATAGGGCAACAGCGCTTTCCGTAAAAGAAAAGCCTCACGCATGGCATAAAAATATTCCAGCGGGTAAGCCCAGATGCGCCGCTCAATGCCCCCCTCGTGACCCGCCTTTGTACAGTGAGTCCGCAAAATAGGGCTGAATGCGCCGAACTGGACCCAACGGGTATAGAGTTCCGGTGTGCTCTCACCATACATGTGACCGCCGATATCATGGCTCCAGAAGCCGAAACCGACATTCGCCGCCGTAGCCGTGAAATAGGGCTGATAATCCAGCGACTTCCAGTTAATGAAGGCATCACCCGAAAAGCCGATCTGGTAACGGTGATTGCCCAATCCCCCGTAGCGGTGAAAAATTATCGGGCGCTTCTCGTTGCGTCTTTCCATGTCGCTGAAAAATACATAATTCAGATAAAAGGTAGGATTGACGCCGGGAATCTTTGTCGTGCTCCACTGCTGCCAGTCCAGCCACCAGAAATCAACGCCATCTGTTTCCATAGGATGCAAAATTATTTTCATAAAATTTTCTGCAAAATCGCGATTAACAATGTCGAACGGGACATACTGTTTTGTTGCCGGATCGATGCCCATCGCCCGTGCCATCTCCGGGTATTTTTCTTCATGGGGCTGAATTCCGGAAGCCGGGTGAAGATTCATACATACTTTAAGCCCTTTTTTCTCTGTCCATCTTAAAAAATCTTTCGGTTCAGGAAAATAATTTCGGTTCCAGGTAAATCCGGTCCAACCGATCTGTTCTCCCGCCTGATCTTTAATTTTTTTCCCATCTTTATACCATTCCGGTTTTGATGTAATATGCCAATCCATATCAACGACCAGAACATCTAAGGGTACATTGTGAATTTCGAACTCTTTGATCAATTCACGAAACTCCAAATCCGTGTACTCCCAGTACCGCGACCACCAGATTCCAAACGCATATTTGGGTGGTAGCGCAATCTTCCCGGCGACGCTTATAAAATCTTTCAGAGCGGTTTTATAGTCTGAACCGTAGCAGAAAAAATAAAGGTCCTGACTTTCCTTTTCAGGTCTGACGGTTACCCATTGCCAATCCGAATTATCAAATAACGGTCTCTCCGAATCGTCAACCAATACCCATCCGTCTCTTGACAAAATACCCGGTTTCAAAGCAATCGGTTTTTTAGTTGACCAATTCATAATTGTTCCGTCAAAACCATCCAGAGTTCTGATTGTGCCGAGCAAATTGCCCTTATTTTCCATGCCGGGAATCCACTCTTTCGGGACGCCATCCTTATTAAATTCGATCCGAAGGTTTTCTTCGCTGAAACGACCACTGCCGATCTTATACTGCAGGGTGAGTTTTTCGGTTTTCAGCTGAAGCCAACCCCTTTTTGTCTTCGTTTTATACTTAGGGACAGGGAGTTTTCGATTGACGAAAACCAG
>QNCV01000369.1 GCA_003645845.1 Fidelibacterota bacterium
ATCCAGGAGACCGTGCTTTCGCAATTGCATGAAAGATTGAAGCCGGAATTTCTGAACCGGGTGGATGAGGTGGTTGTGTTTACACCGCTTTTACCGTCACAGATTAACGATATCGTTCAGCTTCAATTCAATCGATTATCAAAACGGATTGAACACATGGGCTATCAAGTCAGCTTGTCTGACGAAGCACGGGAAAAAATTGGCAAAGCCAGCTGGGATCCGATCTACGGAGCGCGTCCGGTAAAGCGTATGATTCAGAAACATATACTCGATCCGCTGGCAGTTGAAATTCTGTCCGGAAAATTCAAACCCGGGGATAAAATCAATGTAACGGTCGAGAGTGGAACAATTCAGTTCAAAAAGAGTTGATAAACTGGAACTTTCAGCTCAATATCTTTGTATAAGTTGAATTCGGGATTCTGTTTTGCTGACACAATGAAATTGAATAAATTATGCGGCCGTTGATAAAAATTGTTTGTCACATTTAAAGGAGGTCAGATTAATGGGGAAAAAACTAACCGTTCTCTTTCTGTCATCGCTGATGGTCATGTTAGCCACCTGTTCCAAAGATAAGGTCAAAACGGCTGCAGAGTATTGGGATTTGGGCCGAGAATCGTTTAACAACCGGAAATATGCCGAGTCTATTGATTACTATCAAAAGCTTGTCAAACGTTTTCCGGAGGATACTCTGGCTATCCGGGCCTTTTTTTCGGTGGCCGAAATCTACAAAAATAACCTGAAAGATTATCAGAAATCCATCGAAACCTATAAACAGATTATCGCGCAGTATCCCGACGACCCGAAAACGCCCAATGCCAGTTTTATGATCGGTTATATCTATGCCAATGATTTGAAGGATCTGGAAAAAGCCAGGACCAGTTATGAGGAATTCATGAAAAATTATCCCGATCATATGCTGGTGTCGTCAGCCAAATGGGAAATTGAAAATCTCGGTAAATCTCTGGATGAAATTCCGCAACTGCAAAAAATAACCAAAGGCAAAGAGTAGAAGAATGAGTTTCAACCTTTCGGATCTGAACAAAAAGATACAAAAAGAAAGTGCTTTCGTCTCCTCGTTAAAGGGGGAAATGGCCAAAGTGATTGTCGGTCAGGATCAGATGATTGAACGTCTGCTGATCGGTCTGTTATGCAACGGGCATATTTTACTGGAAGGTGTACCGGGACTGGCCAAATCGCTGACTGTCAGCACGCTCGCGAAAATTATCAATACATCGTTTCGACGCATCCAGTTTACCCCGGATTTATTGCCGGCGGATTTGATCGGAACAATGATCTATAATCAGAAGAAAGGTAGCTTCGAGACGAAGAAAGGCCCGATTTTCAGCAATATTATTCTGGCAGATGAGATCAACCGCTCGCCGGCCAAAGTCCAGTCGGCGTTGCTTGAAGCCATGCAGGAGCGTCAGGTCAGTATTGGTGAAAAGACGCATAAACTTGACGATCCTTTTCTGGTTCTGGCCACCCAAAATCCGATTGAGCAGGAGGGGACCTATCCGCTGCCCGAGGCTCAGGTCGATCGCTTTATGCTGAAAGTTATTTTGGGATATCCCAATAAAGATGAGGAGCTGGAAATCATCCGGCGAATGGCGCATCCGGATAATGATATTGAAGTAAAGGTCCAGATTGAACCGCAGGATATTATCCGTGCCCGCCAGGTTGTTGATGAAATCTACATCGATGAGAAAATTCATCGATACATTGTTGATATTGTCTTTGCAACCCGGGAACCGGAAGCCTATAACCTGACAGATCTGAAAGATCTGATCAGTATCGGCGCTTCTCCCCGGGCATCGATATATCTGACCCTGGCCGCCAAAGCCAAGGCCTTTATCGAAGGCCGCGGATATGTCACCCCCGAAGATGTCCGGGATGTTATGTGGGATATTTTGCGACACCGTATTATATTGACGTTTGAAGCCGAAGCCGAAGAGGTCACCGTGGAGCAGATTATCCGCCGGATTATCGATTCGGTGGAAGTTCCTTAAGCTTACTTTTTTATTGTGCCAATTTTGCGAACCGATGCTGGTACGGAAGTTTCTGTAATCTGATATGCCGATATGATACCGAAGGAAATTTTAAAAAAAGTACGTTATATTGAATTGCATACCCGGCATCTGGTGAACGATGTTTTCAGCGGCGAGTATCATTCGGTTTTTAAAGGTCAGGGAATGGAATTCGCCGAAGTTCGGGAGTATCAATACGGCGACGACATCCGGACAATTGACTGGAATGTAACCGCCCGCTATAATCATCCCTTTGTCAAAATTCACGAAGAAGAGCGTGAACTGAATGTGATGCTCTGTGTGGATATGTCCAAATCCGGCGCTTTCGGTTCCGGAGAAAAATTTAAGAACGAGATTGCCGCTGAGATTTGTGCTCTGCTGGCTTTTTCAGCGATTAAAAACAATGACAAAGTCGGGGTGTTGATATTTACCGATAAAATAGAAAAATATATCCCGCCGAGAAAAGGTCGCGGGCATGTCCTGCGAGTGATTCGTGAATTACTCTATTTTAAACCGGAATCCTATCGGACCAGTATCGCGACGGGTCTTGAATATCTTTTGAAAGGTCTTAAACGTCGTTCGATTGTCTTTGTTGTTTCCGATTTTGAGGATGACAATTTTATAAAACCCTTGCGGGTTCTGAACCGGAAACACGATGTGGTTGCCATTCAGATGCTGGATAAACGCGAACAGGAACTACCGCCGGTGGGGCTGGTTAAAATGCGGGATGCTGAAACCGGTGAGGAGGTCTGGGTGAATACGCTGGACAGAAAATTTACTAAATTATATTCCGAATACGTTATTGAGAGGCAAAATAAATTCATCAAGGAGGCCCGGGCAAT
>QNCV01000370.1 GCA_003645845.1 Fidelibacterota bacterium
CCCCTGGACTGGGACCAGCGACACACGCTTAATTCGTCGTTGATTTTCGGCGATCCGTCGAACTGGAGTTTTGCGGTCATCGCCCGGTTTGCTACGGGTCAGCCCTACACGCCCAGTAATCCCGGCAGTGAACTGACCACCCAGTTTGAAAACAGCGCCCGCAAACCGGTGACCTATAATATTGATCTGAATATATTCAAGATGATCAAGTTGAATGATCACAGAATTAAATTGTATTGCAAGATATTTAACCTGACCGACCGGTTAAATGAATTGAGAGTGTATTCCAGTACGGGCAATGCAAAGCATCCGTACCGGACATTACCGAATATTGAGGTGTTGTTAAACAATCCGAATTTTACTCTGGAAGAAGTGGATTTACGTCCCGATTATTTTTCCAGTCCCCGGCGGGTTGTTATCGGTCTTAACATCGATTTCTAACAAAGGGTGAATAGATGCGCAAGTCAGTTATATTACAGTTGTTTATTGTTGTTTTGATCATAGTAATCGGATTGCGGGTGATGATCGCCGGTCCCGAGGATCGCCGGACCGGTATTCACGACGGCAACCTGGTGCTTACCCGCTTTTCAAACTACGGTAATCTGGGACACCGTTATGATCCGCCGCGCATGGAGTGGCCGAAGGGCAGCGGTTTTGTATATGGTTTTGAATTTATAATGATGGCCGGGGCCGAGGTTCTGGATGTAAACGGCGATACGGTCCATATCGTTTCTGATTCTTATTCCCACCCCACCTCCGGCGATATTTCACCCGATGGGACGCACTGGTACAACTGGCAGCCTCTGCCGGGCTATTTCAATAAAGGTCCCGACAATGTGGATAATTCCCCTGCCATGAGCCATAAACCGGAGACCTGGCCGGCCAGCTGGCCCGTTGATTATCCCGGAGTACCGGGTTCCCGGGATGGGTTATGGAACGGTGAATTCGGTGCATACACCCGGGCGGATCAGGAAAGTTATTATGTAATGGATGACCGTGACAATGATGAATACGAGTATTATCCCTTTATCGGCAGCTCCGTTGATTCCGCCGGGTATCCCAACGGGCGGCGCGGGCTGGGTTTCGAAGTCAAGGTGCGCGGCTACCAGTGGGCGGCGGTTGAAGCGGAAGACATTCTGATTATTCGTTATGATATCGGCAACGTGAGTGATAAAGATTTGGAAACCGTTGTCTTCGGGATGTACGTTGACGCCATGGTCGGCGGAACCAACGACAATCCGGACCATGCCAGTTTTGATGAGCTCGATGATATTACCTATACCTGGGATCATGACGGCATTGACAACCGCGGCCGGACAGGGCTTGGATATTTCGGTTATGCCTTTCTTGAAAGTCCCGGGGATCCCCTGAACGATATTGATGACGACGAGGACGGACTGGTGGACGAACTTCAGGATAATCCGCGGGGGGATTATATTTTCGGCCCCGTTGGCAAGTTTGATGCGCCCAAATGGCACTGGGAGGGTGATGAAGACGGCGACTGGCAGATTTATGAAGATGATAACGGCAACGGCGTCTGGGATTACGGTGAGCAGATTATGGATGATGTGGGCTCTGACGGGGTCGGTCCTTATGATCAGGATTATATCGCGCCTGACGCCGACGGCACTGAAGGTAACGGAATGCCCGATGCGGGCGAACCCAATTTTGGTAAAACCGATAATGACGAGTCCGATCAGATCGGTCTGACCAGTGCAATTCTGCTGGAGGCTCAGAGTATGGCGCCGGATGAGCGTACCTGGAATCAGATGTATCCGGGATTATTTTCGGAAGTGCAGCCGGCGAACCTCGCCTTTACCTACGGCTCCGGCTATTTTGGGATTAATATCGGAGAGACCCGCAAGTTCGCGATAGCCTGTCTTTTCGGAGTGGATTACAGCGACATTATCCGGAATAAACGGACCATGCAGCAAATCTACGATGCGGATTATAATTTTACCAAACCGCCCCTGAAACCGAGGCTTACGGCTGTGGCTGGCGACCGCAAAGTGATCCTGAGCTGGGACAAAGGTGCCGAACGGTCGGTGGACCCGATCTATCGTGAGGATTTTGAGGGCTATCTGGTTTACAGGTCCACGGATCCCTCTTTCAATGAAATAAAAACAGTCACCGACGCTTTCGGGGCGCCCATCTACTGGAAACCGATCGCTCAGTTTGATAAAGTGGACGGTCTCAAGGGCACGCATCCCATCGAAATCCAAGGCACCGGCGCACATTTTTATATGGGCGACGATACCGGTCTGAAATATTACTATGTCGATGAAGATGTTGAAAACGGCCGCACCTACTATTATGCGGTCTGTTCCTATGATAAGGGTTATGACGACGACTTTTACGAAAAAGGATTTTCCCGCTATGATCTGCTGGCCCCCGTAGCGCCGGTGGAATGTTCGAAAATTATACAGACCGATCTGTTGGGGAACGTCATCAGCGTTGACCGGAACTGTGCGGTTGTAGTGCCCAATGCGCCGGCAGCCGGTTACATTGCCGGGGATATCAGTGAAATTGAGCATTACGGTATAGCCACCGGTGAATATGCGGTCAATGTGATTGTGCCGGACAGTGTTAAAGACGGTCACACCTATGAAATTACTTTCAAGGATGATTTGACTGATGCCCGCAATACGGACAGCATCAAAGTGCAGGATATTTCCGACGGACGGATATTGTACAACGGTCACTATGATGAATTCGATATCAGCAAAGAACTGTTTGACGGCCTGCAGTTTGAATTTGATAACGATTCGACCTATGTCAGGGAATACGGCTGGAAAGTTGGCAATTCCAATCTGCCGGTTGAAGTTGATACGGCCTGGGGTGTCAAAATAATCC
>QNCV01000371.1 GCA_003645845.1 Fidelibacterota bacterium
GTTTTTCACCGTGGTTTGAAATGACAACCTCCGAATTCTCCATCGTGAGTTGCTGCCAAGCCGACTCTCCTCATTAAATGGGAATATCGTTTTTCCGGCTCATCAGACGATATTTTGCGGGCGTAGCGCCGTAATATTTTTTAAACAGGCTGTGAAACCGGCTTAAGCTGGAAAAGCCGACATCCATGGCAACTGAAATAATTTTTTCATCGGTTTCAACAATCTGTTTGGCTGCCTGTTTTATACGCAATTCATTGATAAACTCCGTCGGGGTCTTATCCATATACCTGCGAAAACATTTACATAAATGTTCCTGGGTGCGCGGCGCCAATTCTTTCATACGATTTAAACCGCTTCGAAGATTTTCCACCTTTCCCATTTCGGCAATCAATTGTTCGAACCATCCCGGATAATCGGAATCAACGGAAGGAGCATCGGAATCGAGAAAAAAACGGGTAAAAATATCCGCAATAAGAACTTTTATTTTCAATCTGGCAACATCTATCGCCGTACTCTGTAGAGTATTCATGCGAATCAGTTTTGTGGCCAGTTCATCGGTTTCGGGCAGGGATAACTTAAATTTCGGTGCAATCACCGGTCCTGTGTACCTTCTTAAAAAGAAATCGTTCTCCAGATAAGAACTCAAATCTCGCAGATATTCCAGCTTAAACGCCACATTCACCATCTCACAGGCAGAATCTTCCAATTGTTCAAATCCATGCACATCCGTCGGTCTGATAAACACCAGCGTGCCGGCATCCAATTCCTGATATTCGCTGTTGATATGATGCCTTATTTTTCCGCTAATTACCAGGAAAAATTCGGAAAACTCATGATTATGCAACGCCGTGGAATCACTGACCAGGGTGTGATAGCGCAGATCAGGGCCGGCATTCATGCTGAAGGACTTCCGTCCTGCTTCCCATGCCAAACGATGAAACGTGATATTCGCACCCGCCGGAAAGGAGGTAAAGTCATGCTGGGCTAATGTTATGAGTTTCATAATGATAATATAGTGCATATTTATGATAATCCACAGCGATTATTCGTCAATTTATTTATTTCACATAATGCAAATATAGAGTATTTTACTGCAGGTAATTTTGAGGATTAGATTATGACCGGCAAAGAGCTCATATTTGCAGCTTTCAACAGAGAAAAAAACATTCGCACCCCCTGGGTTCCCTTCGTAGGTTGCCATGGTGGAAAATTAATCGGCGCACCCGCCGACCAGTATTTGAAATCAGGAGACCTGATTACCAGGGGTTTAAAAAAAGCCTGTGAACTTTACCAACCCGACGGTCTTCCGATTATATTCGATCTCCAGGTTGAAGCGGAAATTTTGGGATGCGATTTACAATGGGCAAAGGATGTACCGCCTTCGGTTGTCTCCCACCCGCTTTCATCATCTGTGGGAAAAACTCTGGACGATCTCCCCGAATATCGTACCGACAAGGGCCGATTTCCGGAAATAAAAAAAGTATTACAATCCGCCGGAAGTGATTTCGGCAAAGACATCGCCCTATACGGTTTAATCTGCGGGCCCTTTACCCTGGCATTACACCTTCTGGGTAATGAAATCTTTCTTGAAATGTATGACAATCCCGATAATATTAAGGCATTGTTAAAATACTGTTCTGATATCGCTGTCGAAACCGGTGACTTTTATCTGGATAACGGCGCCGATATTATCGCTGTCGTCGATCCGATGACCAGCCAGATATCACCGGTGCATTTCAAAGAATTCGTAACGCCGGCACTTAATCCGGTTTTCGATCATATCCGAAAACGAAAGGCTTTTTCTTCTCTCTTTGTCTGCGGTGATGTAGACCGGAATCTGGAATGTATGTGTGAAACGAACTGTGATAATATTTCCGTCGACGAGCAAATTTCAATTCCCAAACTCAGACAACTGGCTCAGAAATACAATAAATCCTTTGGTGGAAACTTGAAACTGACCGTTGCGCTTCTGTTGGGCGATGAGGATGACTGCCGCATGGAAGCCATTTGTAATATCGACGAGGGCGGCGATACGGGTTTTATTTTAGCGCCGGGCTGTGATATCCCTTACAATGTACCCGAGAAAAATTTACAAGCCGTAGCTGAGATGGTTCATGATAGTTACAAACGGGAAGTTGCCAGGAATACGTTGGTCGCCAAAGAGATTGATTTTGATCATATCCTTCTTCCTGACTATGACAATCCTGGTGAGATTATTCTGGACATTATCACCTTGGATTCCAGTTCCTGCGCTCCCTGTCAGTACATGGTCGAAGCGGCCTATAAAGCCGTTGCTGACCTGCCCTTTAAAGTCACCGTTCGTGAGCATAAAATCAAAAACCAGGAAGGCATTGGTATGATGTGTAAACTTGGAGTCGCCGGTTTACCGACAATTTGCATTGACGGCCAGATCAAATTTATTTCCATCATTCCCGATAAACCCACCCTTCAAGCTGCAATCAGGGAACGCGCCCGTGAAAAGGCAAAATTAACCGGGGAATTAATAAAATGATTCCGATAACCCTGGTAACCGGTTTTCTCGGCAGCGGAAAAACGACCCTTTTGAAAGAAATAATTAAGCAAAACAGTGATCGTAAATTTGTCTATCTCGTCAATGAGTTTTCACCGGCTGACATTGATTGTAAATTAATCAATAATACAACCTCGGATACGGTCTCTATCCCCGGCGGAAGCATTTTCTGCAAATGCCTGGTGACTCAATTTATTCACCAATTATCCGATATCCCTGATAAATTCTCAAAACCTGACCATCCCGTGGAAAGAGTAGTCATTGAGGCCAGCGGAATTGCCGACCCTAAAGTCATTCGAAAAATGCTTCGGGAAACCCA
>QNCV01000372.1 GCA_003645845.1 Fidelibacterota bacterium
CCAAAATAGGCAATCAGCTGAATGGGTACTATCGCATCGATCCAGTGCGGAAAGAACAGGTGCACCACATCAGGAATGATTAAAATTATATAAAGTGTCACTGGAATTGTTAAAAAAGTCACGTACTTCAAAGATTCCAGGAAGGCTTCACGCAGGCGTCGTGTGTCATCCGCAATTTTTACAAACCCGGGATAGAGCACCTTACCAAGAACATTTGTTATATTAGTGGCGGGAATATTGGCAATCCGGTAAGCGAAATTGTATATTCCCAACGGTACTGTTCCCAGCATGCGCCCAACGAAAAAGTCATCAATGTTGCGGATTCCGAAATTCAGAATGCCCAATCCCATGACACTTTTACCAAACACAAATAGTTCTTTTAATATGGGTATATCGGGTTTTAGACTGAACTTAATCGGTCTTAAAATCAACGCTGAGATCAGTTGAAACAGATCGGCGGTCAGAACACCAATCACAAACGCCCAGTAATTAAATCCGAGCCATGCGAATACCACAGTCACAACTCCATAAACTGTCAGATTCAGGAGTTCCGGAATTACGCGCCTTTTAAAATTAATTTCTTTTGAGAGCAGGGACATGGGGATGCTGGACAGAGAGTTCAGTATCAAACTGATCGTCAAGACCCGAAGCAATGAAGTCAGTCGGGGTTCTCTGAAAAACAGCGCTGCAAGGGGCGCCAAGCCGAATACCAGAAAATACAGGAGCATGCTCCACAAAAAAATAAATACGATGGATGTTGATGCCGCACGTTCGATTTCAGTCTTCTGATAAATAAGCGCCGAATTAAAGCCCATTTCACGCAGCAAACCAATGGCGCTGACAATTAAAAAACCGTATCCAATAATGCCAAACGCTTCCGGGGTCAGCAGTCTTGCCAGAATCAGCGTTGATAAAAAACTGATTCCCCGCGAGATCATATTCGTCCCGAATACCCAGAACGAGCCGCTTAACATTTGATTTTTTAAATTAGAATGTTCATTCATAATCGTTTTTAATATTCAACTTTTTTTCCTATTTAACAAGTAAATGAAACGCGTCCTATTCATCGCCTATCATTTCCCGCCCCTTGCCGGGGGAGGCACATTTCGTTCACTAAAGTTTGTTAAATATCTGCCGGAATTCGGTTGGCTGCCAACGGTCATTACAACCAATACTAAAAATTACTGGGCTTGTGATGAAACATTACTTCAGGAAATTCCCAAGGAAGTAAAAATTATAAGAGCCGGAGAATTGGATTCTTTTTATCTGCACATCATTTTGTCAAAAATCGGTCTGGAAAAACTCTATCAGAAAATCAGAGACCGTTTTCTCATTCCCGATGAAAAAATCGGCTGGATTCCATTCGCCTACCGAAAAGCGGTAAAAGAATTAAAAAAGGAGAAATATGATCTGATTTTCTCCACTTCTCCGACACCATGCGCTCATATTATTGCGGTAAAATTAAGTTACAGATTTAATCTACCCTGGATAGCTGACTATCGTGATCACTGGACATTGAATCCGGATTATCGTTATGATTTAAGTCGCTACAAAATAGAAAATAATATTGAGAATCAATTACATCATAAAGCAGCATCAATTATAATTAACACGGAGGGCAACAAGAACGATATTCTGGAAACATTTAAAGACATACCTTCGAAAAAATATACTGTTATACACAATGGATCAGATACTACTTTCCCAATAGAGAAAAACAACAAAAAACACAATAAGTTCAGAATGATCTATACCGGTACTTTCTATGGCCGTAGAAATCCAATTACTTTTATGAAATCATTGTCTCAAATAAAAAAGGATATCAGAATTAATGAGATTGAAGTAAATTTTATCGGAAATAGTCAATGGGATATTAATGATTTATCTAAAAAATATGAAATATCCGATATTGTACATTTTTCACCCTTTTTACCTATACAAGAACTAAATAATCAAATCATCGAGTCCGATGTTCTTCTACTTTTTATTGATTCCACGCCGAACAGTCCGCATGTCGTTCCATCAAAACTTTATGATTACCTCTTTTCAAATCGACCTGTTTTGGGAATTATTAATGATGGAAATGCTAAAGAAATCCTAAAAAAATCAAATCTTGGCTTCTTCGCCGATCCCGATTCGCCCGAAGATATAAAGAACCAAATTCTGAATCTGTATCATCTATGGGAAACCGGTCAGCTGCACGTTGAACCGAATTGGGAATATATTCAGCGGTTTCATCGTCGGAATCTGACTGAACAATTAGCCGAAATGTTTGACTCAATCGTATGAAAATCTGTTTTATCGCCGATACCGAATCAATTCATATCATTGAATGGGTAAAGCATTTCCATGATATTGGTTTCGATGTCAGTGTAATTACCGATTCATCAGAACCAATTGAAAACATTAAGACATATCACACCGGAGAATGTCTGCCGCGGTTTCATATTCCAGTATTGAACGCTCTGTTTCAGATTTTTCAAAAAGTAAAAAAAATCCGTAACTTCTTAATAGATATTAAACCGGATATAATCCATGCCCATTACGCCACAAATAACGGTTTTTTGGCGGCTCTATCCGGTTTTCACCCACTGATTTTGACATGTCATGGTTCTGATATCTTAGTTGATCTGAAAAAGAGCATTTCAGAATCCATTTTCATTAAATATGCACTTATTAAATCTGATCTGATCACGGTACCATCAGAACCAATGGCTGAAATCATCAGATCATACGTAAGACCAGAATCAAGAGTTAAAATAATTCAATACGGTATTGACACGGATAGGTTCAGTTTCCTCTCTAAAACTGAATATCCGATAAGAATTATATCAAGTCGTTTA
>QNCV01000373.1 GCA_003645845.1 Fidelibacterota bacterium
AAAAGCAATATATTTCTTTTTCGGCTTGATTTCGATTTCGCCAATACTTTGAATGTGCTCTAAATTTTGACGATCATGTGATACAGTAGAATCAAAGGTTATTATTAACTAAATCTTCAAAAATGGAAAGATGAACAATTATGGCGCGCAACCATATGTAGATTCCGGTTCAAACCTGCCACCCATTCCGGTTGAAAGTTTACCACTTGGGGACCTGTTTCCGGAATTCCCAGAATAACAATTTTCAGAAAAGATTTCCCGTAAATAAATTCATTTATCTTTTCCTTTCAACGATGCCAAATTCACTCTTGCAAATACTAAAAAGCAGGAGGAATCAATGGCTAACAGGAGAATACGAATGGAGAAGTTAAAGGAGATCATCAGATTAGGTTCGGAGCACCATTTGAGCAACCGCGCCATCGCCCGGGCGCTCAAGGTATCCAGGCCGGTTGTCGCCCAGTACCTGAGTGATTTTCGGGCCAGTAGTCTAACTTATTCTGAAATCAGCACAATGAATCATGATGATCTGCTGGAGTTATTCAGCCGGAACCAGCGATTTGAAAAACAGCGTTATACAGTCCTTGCTGAGCGATTTAAAGAGTATGTAAAGGAATTAAAAAGGCCGGGTGTAACCCGCCATCTACTCTGGGAAGAATACCGGCAAGCCCATCCGGATGGATACAGTTATTCTCAGTTTTGCTATCATTTTCAAGTTTGGCAGGACATTTCCGATCTTAGCATGCATATAGAACATAAAGCCGGTGATAAAATGTTTGTTGATTTTACCGGCAAAAAACTATTTGTCACAGATCCCAAGACAGGCGCGCAGCGTGAGGCTGAGGTGTTCGTGGCCATCCTTGGTGCAAGTCAACTGACCTATGCAGAAGCCCGTTATACGCAGCAGAAGGCAGATTGGATCAAGGCCAATGAAAATGCCCTCCGTTATATTGGTGGCGTTCCACGGGCAATTGTGCCCGATTGTCTGAAGTCCGGAGTGACCAAGGGGGATAAATACGATCCGGACATCAATCCTGAATATGCCGACTTTGCCCGGTATTACGATACGGTCATATTACCGGCCCGGCCGCATGCGCCGCGCGATAAAGCCCTGGCCGAGAATGCGGTTAAGATCGTCTACAGCCGGGTGTTTGCACCGCTGCGGAATCAAGTATTTTATTCATTAGAAGAGCTGAACCGGGCGATTCGGGAGAGATTGGCTGTACATAACAATCGTTGTTTTCAGCGTTTGCAGATCAGCCGCCAACAACTTTTCCAGGAAACCGAAAAAGCGGTCTTAAAACCGCTGCCGGTTAACCCCTATGAGTTACGCTCTTTTAAATCCGTGCGGGTCCAGTTTAACTATCATGTGTACCTCTCTGATGATGGTCATTATTACAGCGTTCCCTATCACTATCGGGGCAAGAAAGTCAAGATTGCCTATACCACTACGATCGTGGAGATTTACCACAAAAATACACGGATTGCTTTCCATAAGCGGAATCTGAATCAGAACAAATATACAACCGTTCCCGAACACATGCCTCCCAACCACCGTTTTTATCAGGATTGGTGCCCTGAAAAGATTCTACAATGGGCCGCTAAAAAAGGTCCTAACGTAAAAGAATTAGTAGCAAAACTGCTGGCCAGGGGAACCTATCCGGAACAGACCTACAAAATGTGTCTGGGAGTTATCAACCTGTCAAAACAGTATGGCGTCCAGCGGGTTGACCAGGCCTGTCAACGGGCACTTGAATTTCTCCAAAGGAGTTCCTTCGGAACACTACTATTCCTATAAAGCCGTCAAAAATATCCTGGCGAAAGGGCTGGATAGCATCGCAGAAGTTGCCTCCTTTCAGAGCAAACTGCCTGATCATGAAAACATTCGTGGAAGCGATTATTATCGCTAAATGAGAAAGTTATGAATAATACTGCAACCTTAGAAAAAATGCACCAACTAAAGTTATATGGAATGGCCGGCGCTTTTAAAACGGCTCTGGAGGCCGGCTGGCATAACCGGTTTACGATCGATGAATTAGTGGCTCATTTAATTGATGCAGAATGGGATGACCGCTATAACCGGAAAATGAAACGACTGCTCAAATCAGCCCGGTTCCGCTATCAGGCCACCTTGGAACAAATTGATTTTACTCTACCTCGAAACCTGGATAAAAATGCCCTCCTGCGCTTTTCTGAAGGAAATTGGATCCAACAAAAAAAGAATATTATCATTACCGGTCCCACCGGAGTTGGTAAAAGTTTTATTGCTACCGCTCTGGGACATCAGGCCTGTGTCCTGGGATATAAAACCCGCTACTATAACTGCACCAAACTGTTTCCAATGTTAACTCTCTATAAAGCCGATGGCAGCTATTACAAACAAATGCAGCAAATCCAAAAACAGGCCGTGCTGATCTTAGATGACTTCGGACTACAGAAACTTGAAACTCAAAGTCGTTTGATGCTTCTGGAAATTTTAGAAGATCGACATGGCGTTCAATCGACTGTGATTGTTTCCCAACTACCGGTTACCAGCTGGCATGAAATAATCGATGATAAAACAATTGCTGACGCTATCTGTGATCGAGTCATTCATACGGCTTATCGCTTGGAGATAAAAGGTGAATCCGTGAGAAAAATATATCAATTTGATGGTAGCAAAACTGCCACCTAATAGCTAAATTAAAAGGAAATTATGAGTGAAAATAAAGTGGTAAATTTTCATCCGGAATCGGTGGCAACTTTCACCGGAATATACACCGATACTACCATAATTAATTGGACGAAGGAAAATAGCCCTTATATCATAACTGAGACAGTTGTTATAGATTCTGGTATAAC
>QNCV01000374.1 GCA_003645845.1 Fidelibacterota bacterium
AATCCAACTCAGCGGTACTTTTCCATTCGAAGACGGCGAACTCTATACGCAGCTTTACGATTCGGCAACCTACCGGGTGTTTTCTGAACCTCTGATGAGTTCAATCGAAAACGGCTCAGTCCAACAATCGATCACCTTACCCCTGACCATCAATCCGGGCAACACATTCCTGAATTATTACTTCCGGGATTCCGAAGCCGGCACCGACGGCAACGGTGTCACGCTGATCAGTATCAAAGGACTGAACTTCTATAATTTTTCCGTCCAGCCGGAGCAACCGGACAAAGGTGAAAATTTTACAATCTCAGTCCGGACGGAACTGACTAACATCGATACCATGATTTGCGAAATGGACACCAGCAGCGCCTATGAATATCTGGATGAAAACGGCATTGAACATATAAATAGTTTTAACAATCCGTCTTCAATTATTCGTTTTAAAATGACGATTGATGACCAGCAGTCAAATCAGTGGTATCTCGATAATCCCGTCAAAATCGGAACCGCCGGTAAACTCATCGGTGTCCGTTTTGTTGCGGTTGATGCTGCCCGGAACCAAACGACCGGTTCCAACTTTTCATTCAGAATTAAACGGGATCCCGACTTGTCGGTGCGCGGTATATCTCAGGGTGGCACAGCATTTCCACAAATAACAGTCAGTGTAAATAATGCGAGCGACGATACTCTAAACACAAAAATCGATGTGTACAGCCTCCATGATCAGACTGAAACACTTTTCAACTCCAGACAGTTCAAAGTATCACCAAACCGATTAACCGAGTGCCCTGTTCCGGGAATTCTGGGAACCGGTCAGCAGACCTTTAAAGTCGTCGTAGATCCGGATAACACTATTCGGGAATCCAATGAGAATAACAATACTTTCACTGATTCTTTAATTGTAAATACCTATCCGCTCATTTCATCATTAGGCAGCAGTACGAACGGTGTTCAAAACGATTCAATTAAAATAGATGACTATACAGTTTTCATTGCATCGGGAAGTATCGCTGATTCATCGGCATTGATCGTTCAAACAAAGGAAATTTCGCCTAATCCGAATCAACCGCAATTCTCGCTGATTTCACAGCCGGGAAACAGTCAATACCAAAGTATTGAAGTCGCGCTCCCAAATCTTTCTGATTCCCTCCAAAAACCTCTATTTCTTGAATTCAAAGACCAGGATACGGTTTACCAGGACGTATCGATCGCCCGCTGGGACAACTATCTGAAAATCTGGATTCTATCACCAACTACTTATCAGCCACACAGTTATTCGACACATACAGCTTATCCGGGACAGTTTACACTGGTCAGGTGTCAGGACACGGAACCGCCGCACCTGGAACTGAGTCTCGATGGTCAGCAGTTTTTCCAGAATTCCTATGTGTCCCGCAAGCCCAATATTTCCATCATAACCGAGGATAAAAACGGTGTCAATTTCAACAAATCCGGTCTGAGAGTATTTCTCGACGGCAATCCGGTCAATTTCGATGAATTGAACATTCCCGACACACTGGCAAACGGCAACTATATTTCAGCTCAATTCCGACCGGAAATGGAATATGGCGAACATGACATTGAAGTCATCGTCAAAGATGCCGCCGGTAACTGTTCGTCAAACCAGATATCATTCACAGTCAGCGATGAGCTGAAACTGATCGATTATGGCAATTACCCCAACCCTTTCAAAGACCGAACGGTTTTTATCTACGAATTGACCCAGCGGGTTGACGATTTCAAAATCAAGATCTACACGAGTTCCGGACGACTGATAAAAATTCTCGAAGAGTCCAGTGTATTCAGTACCGGGCTTGACATGACCGAAGGCGGCTATCATGAGATTCTCTGGAATGGACTCGATGAAGATGGCAATTTCATTGCAAACGGTGTTTATTTCTATAAAATGATTGCAAAGAGCGATTCCAAAACCGTCAGTAAAATCGGTAAACTGGCCAAAGCACGCTGATGATTAAAAAATTCATCATATCAATTATTCTGTTTAGTACAACTGCTGTCTTTGGCGGTGAATACGCCGATGCATTTCTGGAAAATGGCGTCAGTGCACGGGCGCTGGCAATGGCCAATTGTCTCGGCGCTCTCAATCAAAGTGTTACCTCCTTTATCGGGAACCCATCGGGAAGTGCGTATATTCACACTCCTCAGGTCGGTTTAACGTATACATCTCAATTTGGTCTGGCAAATTACAATTATATCGGTTTTGCCCTACCGGTCACCAAACATTCAACGGCATCATTGAACTGGGTACGCTTCAGTGTGGATGATATTCCCATTCGACCGGACATTCTCCGTCAGGTAACCGATCCGGAAGCCCGCCGAGATTCCATTCTGGCCTTAAATAACACCGGTTTCAGTACATTCAATGACCTTGAACAGGCCGTTTACCTGAGTTTTGGAAAATATATATCGAGGTCCGTAAGTCTGGGCTGGCGCTATTCCCGGTTTACTCTCGAAATTCCACTGGGAATCAATTTCAAATTTATCCATAAACAACTATATAATGTCGAAGGTTATGGATTGGGCGTCGATCTGGGGGGGCGCCTGCGGTTCAGCGGTGCAGAGGTCTTTGAAATGGCCAAAATGGGTGATATCAGCATCGGACTGGCTCTGCGCGATGTCACCGGCACAATCATTTACTGGAACACAAAACGCCAGGATGAAATCTCAATAAATCCGGTTCTTTCCTTCGGGTTTGAGCAACCTATTGAAAAACTCAATATTCTCCTGATTCTCGGCGCTGAAAAAGAATACCGGTATAATGATGATACCCGATATGGATTGGAATGCATCCTAAGAAATCGCATCAGTTTACGAGCAG
>QNCV01000375.1 GCA_003645845.1 Fidelibacterota bacterium
CGGACCGATCAAAGCAAAGAAGAATTGTGACTTTCTTCCGTCTATACTGTCGAAATTGATGCCCTTTTTTGAATAGGCAATAGACATGTGAAAATTTTTCAGACCGGGGACTTTTGCGTGAGGTATGGCAACTCCCTCTTCAAATCCGGTTGATCCCACCTCCTCACGCTGGATCAGCGCATCATAGATCTCGTCGGCATTGATCTCATAGAGATCAGTCGAAAGCAGCTCAGCCATTTTTCGCAAACAATCATTTTTATCTTTTGCATGAAAATCGGCCAGACAGCTTGTTTCATTGATTATATTAAAAATATCCATGAGCATCACCCCATTTATTCGAGTTCGGCGCCCTTGATTACTCCATATTTGGTAATCAGGGGTCCAATTAATTCATTAATAAAAATGCTGAACAACACAATATTAACGATAAATACCAGCATCTCTTTGACTTCCTGCGGAGCTCCCTGTAATACCGGTGATGTTTGAACAAACAGCACCAGCCCAATCGCAACACCGGCCTGGGGAAACAGGCAGAAACCAAGGTATTTTCGAATTTCCGACGATGTCTTCGTCAAAAAAGCGGATATCCAGGTTCCCGTATATTTTCCGGCAAAGCGGGAAAGAATATACATCACTCCGAAAAGAATTACGGTCACTTTTGTAAAAACATATATATGAAGCTCAGTTCCGGCCAATACAAAAAACAGGGCAAACAGCGGCGGCGTCAGCGGTTCAATGACCCGCAGAATTCGTTTGTTGCGATGCGATATATTCACCAGAACGGCGCCCATCGTCATATTGGCAATCAATAATGATAAATGCAAAACGATAGCAGTTGAAATCGTCAAAAATAATACGGCAATCGACACCACCATAATTTCATTCAAACGATATTTATCACGGGTAAAATAATGCAGAGAAAAGCCGCCAACCGCTCCAATAACGCAGGAAAGCAAAATCTCCATTCCGGCGTGCGCCGCGCTGCTTAGCAATCCGATTTCATGCCCGCTGACAGAACCGGCCAGTCCGGGCGCCACAAGGGCAAATATAATGCTGAACAGAATCACACATACGGCGTCGTCCAAGGCTACGACACTGTAAAGATAGTCCACAAATTCCCCGCGGGCCCGCAGTTCCTTGACGATAACAACGGTTGCCGCCGGCGCTGTCGCCGTGGCAATCGCACCCATTATCAACGCATAGCTCAGCTGCATCCGCATCACACTCAAACCGATCACTACAAAAATAAATGCAAATACAGCCTGAAAAATCGTGATCATCAATATTTTCAGACCGACTCGTTTCAATCGGGCATATTCAAATTCCGCCCCGACAGTGATAGCTATCAGGCCCAGAGCAACCTCAGTAATACTGGTCATCCGCAGCGCTATGCTTTCGTGAATAACCCCTGTAACGGAATCGCTCAGCAACAGACCGGCCAGGATATACCCGGTGATCACCGGCAGACGAACTTTCTCCGCCAGCCGCCCGGCAAAATATCCGATCAGTAACAGCATACCGGTGCCAAAAACAATATGCTGACTGAAAAAGTATTTCATTAATTCCAGAAATTGCAGTACTAATTGCAAAAAATCCACCAATAATTAATCATTTGATTGAACAGAACGGTATTGACATAAGCTATTCCCCGTTAGAAAGTATACACGATTCTCCCGTAAAAAACAACGGGATTATTTTTCAAAATCCGCCCCTTTACTAATACCAAACCGGGATATCGGCGCGCCTATTAATTCATTAATCAAGATACTGAAAAGGACTATATTGACGATTAAAACCAAAATCTCACGAATTTCCGCACTGGCTCCCGCTAAAAGCGGTGATGTCTGAACAAATAAAACCAGACCAATCGCCACACCGGCCTGGGGAAACAGACAGAAGCCCAGATACTTTCGGATTCTGACTGACATCTTACACAGAATCGCCGATGAATAAATCCCGATGTACTTGCCCGTAAAGCGACTGACAATATAGACCAAACCATAGACCACTACAATTCCATTGGTGATGACACCCAGCTCCAGCTCAGTCCCGGCCAGAACGAAAAAGAGGGCAAACAGAGGCGGAGTTAGCGGTTCAATGACCTTGAATACCCGCTTATTTTTGGAAGACGTATTAACCAGAACTGCGCCGGCCACCATATTGACGATAAGATGAGAAAGTCCTCCCATAATCGCAACGGAAGTTGATATAAAAATAATCCCTATCGATATAATCAGAATTTCGTTTAACTTGTACCGGCGCCGGGTCAGTTTAAACATCGAAAATCCACTGATCAGGCCGAGCAGAACCGACAATCCGATTTCTTCCAGCGCCATGAAGAGTCCATGAAAAAAACCTTGGATTCCCGGCACAAGTTGTCCTGTGATTACCGGCCCCACAAGGGCAAATGTAATGCTGAAAAGAATAATGCAGAGCGCATCATCCAAAGCGACGATTCCATATAATATATCAACAAACTGTCCCCGGGCTTTTGATTCTCGAAGGATGACCACGGTTGCAGCCGGTGCGGTGGCGGGCGCAATTGCACCGAGAAGAAACGCGTAACGGGCCTTCATGCCAATTAATATAAAAAACCCCGTAACAAAAATATACGCAAAAACCCCCTCAAAGATTGTCATCACTAAGACACTTCTGCCAATCTGTTTTATCCGTGAAAATTCAAACTCGGCGCCTATCGTAATGGCAATCATTCCCAATGCAATTTCCGTGATACTGTTCAATTTATAGGGCGCGGTCTCGGGAATGATGCTGATCATCGACTTACTCAGTAACAAGCCGGCCAGAATATAACCGGTAATGGCGGGTAATTTTA
>QNCV01000376.1 GCA_003645845.1 Fidelibacterota bacterium
ACTTCCATCAGGACATGCAGTTTTTTCAGAATGGATAAGCCGGTTGAAGACTTCGGCTTGGATTTACTTTCAGTTTTCATACCTCCTCCGGTTTTCACAAATATAATACATTTTTGTAAGTATATGTAGTATTTATTACAATCATGTAGGATATTAAGCCGGATTCCACTTGAAAGGCCGAAATGGAAAATATTTTAAGCGGTATTACACAGGAATATTGTTCATTATTTAGACTTTTTCAATTACCGACAAGCATTTTAAAACAAAATTTCTGTACTTATTCTTTCATTTTTGTAGGTTTTTAAAATATATCTCACAATTTTGTTGCATCGCAACGGACTTGCCGCTCTTTTCTCAACAACAATAATTAACTGATTAACCGATAGTTACAAAATTTCTTCCCCTCCGCATCCACTTTGGCAAGGTATTTGACACTATTAAGGCCTGTTATCAACAATCGATGAACAAATAAATCAAGGAGCGTTATATGACCGACGAACAGATAATAAATTCCCGAAAATCCGCTATTATGTCCATTGCAAAAAACGGACACATTCCAAAAAAGGAGCTGAAATCGAGCTCTTCCAGTTATTTTGGTGTGAACAGTTTTAATGATAAAGTCATGCGGGAAAAGTTGCCCAAGGAAATTTACCTTAAACTGCGCGATACGATACGCAAGGGCTCAAAGCTGGACATGAGTATCGCCGACAGTGTCGCCCACGCTATGAAGGAATGGGCGATTGAAAAGGGCGTGACCCATTTCACCCATTGGTTCCAGCCGCTGACCGGTCTGACGGCTGAAAAGCACGATGCTTTTCTGGAGTTGGACGACGGTGGGATCGTAGTTGAACGTTTTGGCGCTCATCAATTGGTCCAGGGCGAACCCGACGCCTCATCCTTTCCCAGCGGCGGCCGCCGGTCAACATTTGAAGCCCGCGGATATACCATGTGGGACGCCTCCAGTCCCGCCTTTATTATGGAGAGTCCGAATGGCGGCATTCTCTGTATTCCCTCGGTTTTTATCAGTTATAACGGCAGCGCTCTGGATAAAAAAACTCCGCTTCTCCGCTCCATGGAAGCCATTAAAAAAAGCAGCTTGCGGATACTGAGACTATTCGGAAATAAAACCGCTTCCCGCGTTGTAACAACCATCGGAACCGAGCAGGAATATTTCCTGATTGACCGGCATTTCTATAACCTGCGACCGGATCTGCAGATCACCGGCAGGACCCTGATCGGCGCTCAACCGCCCAAAGGACAACAGATGGGAGATCACTATTTCGGTTCAATCAAAGAACGGGTTCTGGCTTTTATGGAAGATGTCGAAACCGAACTGTATAAGCTCGGTATCCCGGCAAAGACCAGACACAATGAAGTTGCTCCTCATCAGTACGAAATCGCCACTATTTATGCCGAGGCCAACATCGGCGGCGACCGCAACCAGCTGATTATGGAAGTGTTGAAAAAAGTGGCCAATCGACGCGGGTTGGCGCTTCTACTACACGAAAAGCCCTTTGCCGGAATCAACGGCAGCGGAAAGCACAATAACTGGTCACTGGAAGATTCGGAAGGCAACAACCTGCTTGATCCCGGTAAAACGCCGGAAGAAAATTTGCAGTTCTTAGTATTTCTGGTTGCAACTCTGCGCGCTGTTTACAAATACGGAGACTTACTGAGAGCCTCCGTTGCAACGGCCGGCAATGATCATCGTCTCGGCGCCAATGAAGCGCCTCCCGCTATCATGTCGGTTTTTCTGGGCGAACGGCTGAGCAGCATTCTGGATGATATCAAAGCCGGCAAATCCATCAAAGCCGCAGAAGAATTCGTTATCGATCTCGGCCTGAGTAACCTGCCGTCAATTCTGCGGGATAACACCGACCGCAACCGAACGTCGCCCTTTGCCTTTACCGGATCCAAGTTTGAATTTCGCGCCATCGGTTCATCGGCGTCGGTGTCACTGGCAAATACTGTTCTGAATGGCGCCGTTTCGGAATCCCTGAATTTAATCGCCGCCGACATTGAAAAACTTATCGTCGCCGAACCGGATTTTCAGGCGGCTGTACTGAAGGTTTTGAGAAAGTACATCATCGAGACCGAACCGATTCGTTTCGAAGGCAATAATTACGATAAAGCCTGGCAGAAAGAGGCGGCCAGACGCGGTCTGCCGAATGTTCGGCGTTCCGGGTACGCTCTGGATGCCCTGGTGGCTGAAAAAAACATTCGGATGCTGAGTTCCCAATCAATTTTCAGCGAAGAGGAAATTACCTCATCCTATCACACAAAACTCGAACAGTATATAAAGACGCTGGAAATCGAAGCGGCAACTCTGAATGATTTGATAAAAACACAAATCCTCCCGGCGGCAATTCGTCATCAAAATCAGCTTCAGGAAGCCGTGTCCGGATTGATGAGCTGTCAGGAAGAGATGAACGGCGAAATCATTGCGACGGAAACCGAATTGCTGAGCGAATATCTCGGCGCTATCGCTTCGGTCCACTCAAACCGTAAAACCCTGATGGAAACCGTCGCCGGAGGGCTCCGGATTGATAATCTTTCCAAGTGCGCCAAATACTTTGCTGACAATGTGGTTGATCAGATCGAAACCGTCCGTCAGTCCGTTGATTTTCTCGAAAGTATCACTTCCGACGATCTCTGGCCGCTTCCCAAATATTCGGAGATGCTTTTTATCCTGTAATTCATTCTCTCTACTGTCTTTTCCTTGTGAATGGCCGGTTCCGAACGGGGCCGGCCTTTTCGGCCGAAAAGAAGAAAGGAAACAGGAGAAAGGAATCAGGAATCTGAATTTCGCCATTGCCGCTGACGGGACAATGC
>QNCV01000377.1 GCA_003645845.1 Fidelibacterota bacterium
GTAATGTTCAATTTACAATTTCTAATCAATTTAATCGCGGAGGCAGCAGTTCGAGTGTGATTTTGGATGGTTCAACTACACTAGACCTTAGTGGAGCAACTTTAGTCTATGAAGGTAGTGCAAACAAAACCATTTCAGCAGAATGGCCCACCAATGCAACGTTAGCCCCCAGCACTGTGCAGATAAAATCTAATATTACGGTTACGGCAAATCCGGGATCTGGTGTAACCTTACAAACAAATAATTTTACGCTTCTTTCAGGTTCTAATTTAACAATTTCTTCCGGTACCGTACAGGTTAACACGCAATTAACGCTAACCGAAGGCAATATTACGGAAAGCGGCGGAACTTTTGCCTGGGGCTCTGGAAATACCACTTTACTTTACAATGGTTCTACACAGCAGACAGTAGGGGCAGAATGGACCGCCAGTAAGGCGCCAACCAATGTGCAGGTTAATAATTCATCAGGAGCGTCACCGGCTGTGGCACTCGGTACAAGCGCGCTTGCCAGTCTGAATGGTACTCTGACCTTAACGCTTGGTTCGGTTGATTACAGTGCCGGCGGACTTTCTTTGTACGTTGCCGGAAATGTAGTCGGTGGAACCGGCTCCTTTGGTACAGTAAACAATAATACTTTAATTGTAACCGGAACAAATAGCCAAATAACATCTTCGGGGCAAGCCACTATTTACAATTTGACCATTAATTCGGCGAATGCCTCCATTAAAGACATTATCATTCCTGGTACTTTAAATATTAATCCCGGTGCGGGGAATAGCGCTACGCTGGCCGGTTCTATTACATTTCAGTCCGGCGCAGCTATGATTATTAGTAGCGGTACTTTTAATTTGAACGGTTATTCAATCACGCTGGATGGGAATAATTCTTTAACGCTTCAGGCAAATACCCAGTTAAGTACCGGTGGTGAATCCATTACAGGCTATTCCAGTTATTCTATTGATGCAACCAGTACCATTTTATTCAACGGTACGAATTCTGAGAGTATTCCCGCAGGAGTTAGTTATGGCAATATTAAGATCAATAAAAGTAGTGGAACCGCCTCGGTTAGCGGAACCGGATCGGTTACTTTGCAGGACAATGCAGATTTAACTTTGATGAGCGGAACCTTTGATCTGGCGGGTCAAACTCTGGTGTTTGGCAATAACTCAGATCTGATTATTCAGGGCGGTACTGCCAATCTGTCCGGTGGAACGTTAAGTCTCACGCCAGCCAATACCAATGTTCTTAATCTGGCCAGTGGAGCCAGCCTTAACACAGAAGGCACCAGCCTGGATGGATTTGACAGCTACACAATGGATGGTACTGTGCAATTTAATGGCAGTTCAGCTGAAACAATTCCTTCTGGTATATCGACGGTTAACAATTTATCTATTAATAACACGGCCGGGGTTAGTGCTGCCGGTAATTTACAGGTAAATGGTACTTTAACTTTAACAGCTGGTTCTTTTACACCAACAACCGTTACTTTAACCGATGCACTTAATGCCAATGGCGGACATTTTAGTACCAGCAGCGGAACCGTTGTTTTTCAGGGAAGCAGTCAACAAACAATTGGCGGTAGCTCAGCGGTTAATTTTTACAATCTTACTTTAAACAACGCTAACGGCCTGGTCATGAGTAATAATATTACGGTTTACGGGACATTGTCTTTGAGTACTGGTGTACTTAATACGAACGGAAATTTATTGTCATTAAGCACTACCGGTTCGTTTTCTGGGGGTAGTAGTTCCAGTTATGTTGAAGGTAGGGTGGCCAAATCATTCGCCGTGGGTAGTTCGGCAAATTTTACCTTCCAGACGGCTAAGGATGGACGTTACCTGCCAGTTACAGCGACCTTTACAAATGTGTCTGGTGGAACTTACACATTAACTGTGGAACAGTTTAATGATGATCCTCACTCTGCGGTGGGCAGTTCCCTTGATGCCACTTTGAGCGCAATTTCTTCAGTCCGTTACTGGGAAATTGCCGGTTCCGGTGGAACCCCGACCAACCTGCAAATCACTTTAAGCTGGAACAGCAGCGATGGCATTTCCAATTTAACAGCGCTTGATGTGGCGCAGTTCAATAATGGGCAATGGATTAGCCTGGGTGGCGATGGTTCAGGTGATGCTAACAGCGGAACGATTCAGTCTGATGTTTTTTCTACCGCCGGATCGTTTTTTACCTTTGGCGATGATGCAGCGAATGGTCAAGACAATTCGCTGCCAGTTACTCTTTCTACTTTTAATGCCCTGGCCTCATTCAATAAGGTTACCCTGGAATGGGTTACGGAATCTGAAATAAATAACCGGGGATTCAATGTTTACCGCAAAACCGCAAATAGCGAACATTGGGTCAAATTAAATCAGCAATTGATCAGCGGTGCAGGAAATTCCAGTGTGCAGCACAAGTATTCTTTTGTTGATGAAAATGTTGTTTCAGGTGAAACGTACAGTTATCGGCTGGAAAGTGTTTCCTTTAGCGGGCAACATGAGCTGTTCACTAATTTAACAAAAACGATTACCATTCCGGTACCAACCGATTTTGCAGTTTTCCAGAACTATCCAAATCCGTTTAACCCAAAAACGACCATTAAATTTCAAATACCTGAACAGCAGCGTGTGTCTATCATGGTTTATGACGTTAAAGGGAATCTGGTTAAAAAGTTGCTAAACAATGAAGCGCTCAATCCCGGAGAGCATCAGGTCGTTTGGGATGCCACCGATAACAACCAACAACCGGTTTCCAGCGGCACTTATTTTTACCGCGTGGTAACAGCCAAAAATTCAAAAATGATGAAAATGATTTACTTAAAGTAAA
>QNCV01000378.1 GCA_003645845.1 Fidelibacterota bacterium
AGGAATACAGTTAAAAAAAATAACCTTGCGAAGGTTTGGAACCTTCGCAAGGTTCAGAGCGAGTTCTGATATAATTCATCTAATCTTGCAACAAGTCGCTCGCCACGAATTTCACTGCCAAGATTTATTACTTTACCATTGGGATCAATAAGAATAAACGTCGGGAAGTAATATACTTTATATAAATCACTGATGGTTTTATTATTGCCCTCTAAAACCTGTTGCCAAAGAATTCCCTTTTCACTTGTAAATTTGATAAAATTATCTTTAGGTGTATTATCGCAGCACACACTAAGTATTTCAAATCCCTTTCCATTATATTTATTATATGCTTTATTCAGGTTCTCAATTTCTGCAATACAAGGACCACAACTCGTTGACCAAAATTCAAGTAATGTATAATGTCTGCGAAAATCAGATAGTTTTCCGGTCTTTCCTGTGACAGTAATAAACTCGAAATCCGGTGCGATATTTCCTTTTAGTTCGGCCATGAATATTTTATTTTCATGCCTTCTTCTATCGGCTTTCAGAAATTTGGCATAATTTTCTTTCATTGATCCGTATTGGTTTTCGACAGGTATTGAAGCCATTATTCTTTTGAACTCCTCGTAACTATTTACTGCAAGTATTTGTACCGGTCTGTATATATTTCGAGAAAAATCAAAGAGATAGGCTGCTTTTACCTGCTTTAAAGAATCCGTTTCACCGTAAGTCTGAACAAGTTTATCATGTGCTGTATTGGCATTTTCCAATTCTTGTTTTAATTCGTCAATGGTTTCTGCATTTTCGAAAATTTTCCGCCAGTAAACAATATGCGACACCCAATTTTTTGGATAGTCCGTAATTTCAGATTTTATTTCTTCAATGATTCTTTGCGGTGATGCACCCGCCATTTCTAAAAAATCAACATTTCTGAAACGGGCATTTTTTACCGGAATTCCCTGTTTGTTATAGATATACGAAACATAGGTTTTTTTATCATTATAATCATAATTTTCGCCGTCGGTAAAGTAATAGGACAAAAGTGTAACACCTGCAGGAATATTGATTGTTGCAGTATAGTCTGTACCCGTTTTTACCATATTCACGGTTGTTGTTCTGCCGGGATCGGCGTTCAGGACATTTTCAAACAGTTTATCCGGTCCCGCATAGGATGAATACAAGGTTCCCCAATAATCAAAAACATATACTAATTTTATTTCACCTTGCAGCACTGTCGGTATATAGGTAATGGTATAAGGTTCACCGGAAATGGGAACATTGCCTACTTTTTCTTGACTGCAATTAGACAGTAAGACAGCAATAAAGATAATCGTTAATAATTTGCTTACTTTAAACATGATTCTCGATCCTTTGTTTTTACCAAACTACTACCGTTAAAAAAATGTAAGGGCAGTTATAGAAAATGTCAAAGATGTTGGCACCCGCCAGGGGTTTGCCGGTTGCCTGATCTACGACAGTGCCGGCCAGTTTGCCGACATGCGCCGTCAGAATGAGTAGAAGAAGAATTGAAAGAATAATGATTGTTCGTTTTAGTATTATTATACCTCATGATTATGTTTTAAAAACGACCGGAATTGTGGTCCAGACGCCGATTGTTTTATCTCGCTGCTGAGCTGGAATAAATTCGGTCTTTTCAGTGGCCGTTATCGCCGCCTGATCGTAATCTTTATTATCGCATGACTGTTCAATGGATGTTTGAGTAGCCTTGCCGTTTGTATCAATATACGTTTTTATAATGGTTGTGCCGTCAATTCCTTTTTTATCCGGTAACTCAATATTATTTTGGATAGCCGCGAATCCACCAACCGGTTTCGGCGGCGAATCATAGGGAACAAAGCGGTAAGTCTGATTATCCGACTGCCGGGCGTTGCTGGTCTCTTTTGCATCATCGAGCTTAAAAATCACGGGAATGGAAATATAAACGCCCACCGGTTTATCTTTCCGTATTGCCGGTTCGAATTTTGTCTGCTTTATGGCCCTTATTGCCGCTTCTTCCAATCCCTTAAAACCGGGAGATCTCAGTATTGCCGTTGTATCCGAGACATTGCCGTATTTGTCCACAAATGTTTGAACAACAACGGTCCCTTCGTGTCCGGCGGCCTGTTCGGCTTGCGGATAGATGACGTTTTCCCGGATTGCTTTGAAGCCGCCGATGGGTTTAGGCGGAGAATCGTAAGGAATAAATTTTATCTTGGGTAACGGCGCAGCCATTTCCGTTTCCTCCGGTGTCGATACGGGTGATTCGCTTTCCCAATTGTTACAGGCTGAGAAGATAATAAAGACACTAAACAGAATAAGTGCTGTTTTTTGAATCAATCCCAGGTTCATTTTGATCTCCTTTCCACGGTTTAGAAGATATTCAAAGCGCCGGATAATGGTTTTCTTTGAGGAAAACAGACCGTTGGTTATCAGCGGTAACCGGCGATGCACGAGAAAACTTTCCAGGTTGTCCATGAGCGTTCGTCCGTAGCTGGCGGGATTTTCATTCAATAGTGCGATAGCAGTATCATCGCAGATCTTTTCCCGCTGAAAATTGAGCTGGTGATTGGCTATCCAGACCAGGGGATGGAAGAAATAGAGCACATTCAGAATGTTCTGAATAGTAATGATGACAATGTCTTTCCGCTGAATATGTGCCAGTTCGTGACAGAGCACATGGTGCAGTTGATTTGCATTCCAGTCAAGCGCCGTCCGGGGCAGGTAGATAACCGGTTTGCGAAAACCTTTAGTAAAGGGCGCCGGGACGTTGGCAGAGCAGCGCAATTCGACAGTTTTCCTGATTCCCAGCTGAACCGCAAGTTCCTGAA
>QNCV01000379.1 GCA_003645845.1 Fidelibacterota bacterium
ATGTGTCACCAGCCACAGTAACCAGACGTACGGGCGCCGGCATGCGTTTCATGGCGCCTTTGTTTTTTACAAATACCTCAACATGCTGAGCTTTTTCATTTTGTTTAAGATCAGCAATCACAAAATCGCAGTAGGTGGTCGAATTGTACCATTCTTCAACAAACCAATCCAGGTCTTTGCCGGAAACATCTTCCATGGTCTGGAAGAAATCATGCACCGTGGGATGTTTACCGTTCCAGCGTTCAAAATAAGTTCTCATGCCTCTCCAGAACACCTCCGGAGATAGATATTCTTCCAGGGCTAATAGTAGTAAAGCCCCTTTATGGTAAGAGACTGAATTGTAGTTTGAGGTGTTGTATTCTTCAGCTCTTAAATTCAACGGCAGGTCGGTACGCTGAGCCACTAAACTCCCATAGCTCATTTGCATGCTCTGCCATTCTCCGATATCTCGCAAAAGGTCTAAACCATGTAAAAGCTTTTTAAAATTAGTCAGATTGTATTTGCCATAATAATGTTCCATGTATTTGAGTTCAAGAAAGCTGTTCATGCCCTCATCTAAAAAGGCAGAGGCGCGTTCATCAGAACCAAGCATCCCCATGAACCAGTTGTGGCCCACTTCGTGCATGACCACCATTTCCAGAATCCTCGTCCAGTTCAAGGCAGGAATAGAAATAATGGTTACCATGGGATATTCCATCCCGCCGCCAGCGCGCAGATCGCCCTGCACGACCGAGGCTTTCGGGTATTGATAAGGGCCGACATGTCTACCGTAAAACTCCAATGTGCGCGTCACATATTCCGGCACATGGCGCCATTGATAGGCGGAAGCGGGTTCTACCAGAACATGGGTCAACACTCCATTGGGCTGAATTTTTTTCAGCACCAGGTAATGCAATCCGGCAAACCAAGCAAAATTGTGCACTTTTTCCGCATAAAAATGAACCGTTTTGGTCTCATTCAAATCAAGCTCTTTTTCACGGTCCTTAATCCATTTTTTGACAAATTTTTTACGTTCATGTTTATCGAGTCCAAGAAAATACTCCGTCGTATCAGCAATAGTCTGCATAAAGACTTCTTCCTGCGGATCATCTTTAAGCATGCCGGTGGCTTCTACAACGAACGATTTGGGTAAGGTAATCCGAACATCAAATGAGCCGTACTCGCCATAAAATTCGCCCTGATCTAAATAGGAATCAGGATGCCAGCCCTGCTGGTCGTACACCACCATTTTAGGATACCACTGAGTGGCAGCAAAATAATACCTGCCCCAGGTGCCCATTCGTGAAAATACTTTGGGAAATTTTCCTTTAAAATCAAGATTCAAAACAAGCGTGTCGCCTGGAAGCAGTGGTTCAGGCAATGTGATTTTGGCTTCATCAGGAGCGTTATCTTTTAGGGAATGGGTTAACGTTTTGCCGTTGGTTTCAATTTTAGTCAGATCAAGGTAACCACGTTCCTCCGGATCTGAAAAATAAAACCTGCTGTTTCGTCTGGCTTCCTGCTGTCGGGCAAACGGCGTATTGGTCGATCGGTAAGCATTGGGATAAAGGTGCAACCAGACATAGCTTAAGGTGTCCGGTGAATGGTTAACATAGGTCAGAGTCTCATGCCCCTGGTAGTTTTTTCCTTTAACATTTAAAGTAACATCGATTTTGTAATGCACCTCCTGCTGAAAGTAAATTGATGCCGCAAAAGACTGAGCGATGAAAAATAATAGAGAAAAAATGGTAAAATATTTCATGGCAACTCCCTTAGTTGGTCACTTTCAAGAAAATAATACGAAAATTTAAAAAAAAGATACAAAAAATTTGGGAAGGCCCTTGTTAGTGCCTGCTTAATTAAAAGCCAGGCACGAGTTATTTTGAGGGCTGTTTCAAACTATTTCAAGGTATCCTTCCGATTATCCGCACAAAAAAGAAAGCAGGAAAAATAAAGACTTCTCTTTCTCTGCTTTTAGATTGATCATAATGAAGTCCATGCAGTCTTTTCTAATAGGCAAAAATTTTTGAGAATTGATTTGATTTTTTTACTCTTCCGTATTATAATTATATGAAATTGAAATATAATGGATGTTTTGAAAAAATAATAACTTAAAAAATTTCTGTAAAATATTTAAAAATAGTCCCGCCTTAGCGGGATACGCTTAATAAAATTGCAGGCAAGGGGAAATCCCTGTTATGAAAATAAGCCGAAAAGAAATAACAAAATTGTAATCAGGATACCATACAATCAGGATTTGACAAGTAAGATAAAATCTATACCAAGATGGGATTGTAAGCCAAAAGAAAAATACTGGAAAGTTCCTTACCAATGACGATTTAATAACAAAACAATAGTATCTTTGTTGAGAGAATATAGTTATTAGTCCTTACTTTTATTTTATCCAATGGCATGAAGAAACTTTCCAAAAGGAGATATTCGGGCATAAGAACAGTAATATGACAGAAATGTACACTCATGTAAGTAAGGCAAGATTGCCACGCCTAACAAATCCTTTTGATTTAATTTTCAAGGAGGAATAAACATTATTGCATCCAGAGGTATCTAATTACGCAATATTGAGTATGTACATTTAAATTTTAAGCATATCTGCAATGCGTATATAAGCGAGTTAGGCGATATATTACCCGGCTGATAATTAAGTATGAGGAGGTAAAATGGAAAAAATAAAAAATGAACATTTTGAATACATTAAGGAAGATAATTCAGTAGAAGAATATGAAAAACAATGGGAAAGGTCTAAAATAATTTTTGAACATTTCTATGAATATTTAAAGGATAAAGGACTAAAAGGGAGTACTGCCGGC
>QNCV01000380.1 GCA_003645845.1 Fidelibacterota bacterium
AAAAAAAAGTAGCTTTTTGATTTTATTATGCTTATGCTATATATGTGAGAGAAACAACCGCTAATCCAGAGAATGCCAGTATTGAGGAAATTCGGACCGCAATGGATGCCTCTCCCACCAAAAAAGGATACATACGTCTTAATGCGATATTTTTATTATTTGAAGGGATCAGTAAGAAAACGATTGCTAAATCCTCTCTGGTCACGGTACACACCTTGAACCGTTGGATTACATTATATAATGAGCGTGGTATCGATGGTCTCATTTATCAGTCTCGGTCGGGCCGTCCACCGGTAATTACAGGTGAAGCGGCTCAACAAATCAAGGACTTGCTTGAGAATCCCCATCAGGCTGGATACGCCCATTGGACTTTACGAAGTTTACATGGTTATTTGAAGGAGGAGATTGATCTTCAATGTCATTATTCGACCTTAGTTCGCAAGGTTCATCGGGAGGGGTATGTCTACCGTTTCCCACGCAGTTATCCGATAAATCAGGATCAGGAGCAACGGGCAGAATACTTGAAGAATTTAGAAAAGTGGCAGTCTGAGGGCTGGGAACTCTGGTATATTGATGAAACCGGAATAGAGGGTGATCCACGTCCCCGGCGGCGCTGGTGCCGAAAAGGCGAGAAGCGGACACTGCCCTATGCGGGCACCCACATCCGGGAAAGTGTTATCGGTTCTGTCTGTCCGGGTAATGGTCAGATGGAAGCATTACAGGTCAATTACTGCAACAGTGATATGTTTCAAATATTTCTGGACCAATTGGCCAAAACAGTAGATTGCCATAAAGTCCTTTTGATTATGGATAATGCCTCTTGGCACAAGTCCAAACAGCTGGAATGGCATGGAATGAAGCATGAATACCTGCCGCCCTATTCTCCCGATTATAATCCGATCGAACGAATCTGGCTGCTGTTAAAAGCACGCTTTTTTACTGATTGGATTGCTAAAACACCAGAAGAACTCAGTGATCGAATCACCTTTGCCCTAAAACAATTCTTTAAATCTACATCAGAAGTATCTTCTATCTGTAAAGTATAGGACATTTATTCTGCAAATCGCTATAATCCAGCCATTCACTCCTTTATTCCGGGCCTATTGCGTCACGCTGCAGGAACGGCGTAATCAGAGAAAAATGTTCTTTGCGTTTCTCTTTGCGTCTTTGCGGTTTAAATCACAGAAAAAATTTGGGAATTCCTATAAATCCACTATTAAAGTAAAACAAACGCAGGCCTCCGTTTCCGAAAGCCTGCGTTTTTCTGTTTTTATCCTGCCGTCTATTCTTCGATTTTCAACGTCACAAAGAAGGTATTTTCTTTCCGCTTGACCAGTACCAGGATATACTCGCCGGATGCCTGCTCCAATGCCTTATTGTAATCATCAACATCCTTGATATTCTGATCACCGATGCGCTGAATCAGATCGCCGGGACGCAGCACCTGTCCCGCCTCGCTGCTGCGGTCAACGCTGGTTACGATTACACCCTTTTCATCGGTTTTGACTCCGTACTGCTGGGCCAGATAGGGCGTCAGATTATCAACTGTTATACCCAGTTTGGATGTTTTACTTGATGATGCTATGGACTGTCCGGCCATGTTTCCGGGCATCTCTTCCAGTTTCACTCTAATGGTTTTCTTTCTTTTATTCCGGATCACCACAACATCTTTTTCTTTTCCCACTTCCGAATTGGAGACCAGCACCTGCAGGCTGCTGACATTCTTCACTTTGATGCCGTCGAATTCGATAATTACGTCACCCACTTCAAGACCGGCTTTATCGGCAGGGCCATCCTCGACGACACTACCGATCAGAACTCCGCTGGGTTCCTTCAGTTTGAGGGCCTTGGCTTTGGGATCATCAATATTTTGGATAGAGACGCCCAGCCAGGCGCGGATAACCTTGCCGTGTTCGATCAGGTCACTCAGCACCTTTTTGGCCATGTTTACCGGAATGGCAAAGCCGATACCAAGATTCCCGGCGCCGCCGTTGGTGGCGATGGCGGTGTTAATTCCAACCAATTCACCGCGGATATTCACCAAAGCGCCACCGCTGTTGCCGGGATTGATAGCGGCATCGGTCTGAATAAAGTTCTGAATCATATTATTGTTGAGAATATCGCTTCGCCCTTTTGCGCTGACAATGCCTGCCGTGACCGTATGGTCCAGGTTATCGGAAAAGGGCGAGCCAATCGCCAGCACCCATTCACCGATTCTCAATGCATCGGAATTTCCAAGAACAATCGGCATCAGATTATCGGCCTTTATCTTAATAACGGCCAGATCGCTTTTAGGATCCGTACCAACCACCTCGGCCTCAAATTCACGGTTATCTATCAGCCTGACATTGATTTTTTCGCCCTGTTCCACCACATGATTATTGGTCAGAATATATCCCTTTTTATCCACAATAACCCCGGAGCCCAGAGCTGTCCCGCGCCGTTCGGTCTGGGGAGGAATCCCGAAAAACCGGTAGAAGAGATCGTCGTCGAAACCGGGAAACATCGAATTGCCCCTCACTTTGATTACCTTGGTCGTCGTGATTGTTACTACCGAGGGATTGACCTTTTCGGCAATCCCGACAAAAGCGTTATTCAAATCCACCAGGGAAGGCGCCCCCGTATCCTCTGTGGAAAGGTAAGAGGCATTCCGAATGACAGGTGTCCCGGCACCACTTTGCGAATTTTCATATAATACCACCCGTTCCGGGGTTTTATGAAAAATAAATTGTCCGATCACCGCACCAATGAGAATTAAGAGAATTGCGCCGGTGATAAGTGTAAGATTTTTTCG
>QNCV01000381.1 GCA_003645845.1 Fidelibacterota bacterium
GCGCACAGGCCGAAGAACTGCGCAGCATGACCGCGCAGTTCAAACTCTCGAGCGCGGCATCGACGCCGGCTGGCCGGCCGAGGCCGGCGCGGAGCGCCGCCTCGAAACCTCCTGCCCCCGCCAAGCCTCAGCCAAAGCCACAGCCCAAGGCCAACCCGGCTCCCGAGAAGGTCATCCCACTGGACGACGAGGCCTTGGCCAAGTTCTGACGCCTGCCAGCGGGCGGGGGGAGTCGCCAGTGCGGCTCCCCCCGCCCAAGGAGGCTCGCCCGTGGCTTTCACCTACTTCTTCCGCGACATGGCCACTCTCGAGGCACTCCAGCGCCACGCCGTCCCACACCTGCGCGGCCGCATGCACATCCACATCTGGGACGCCGGCTGCGCCATCGGAGCCGAGCCATACTCCCTGGCCATGGTCCTCAGGGAAGCATTCGGACCCTTCCACTTCCGCAACGTCCGCATCCATGCCACCGACATCGACACCACCGGGGAATTCGCCCACACCATCGCCAGCGCCACATACCCCGCCGACGCCATCCGCCGCATCCCGCCCCGGTTCTTCGCCCGCTACTTCGCACCCGCCCCACACAAGCCCGCACACTTCACCATAAAGGACGAGGTGCGGCGAGCCGTCGCCTTCCACCGCCACGACCTCCTCTCCCTGCAACCCATCCGCACGGGGCTGGACCTGGTGGTCTGCAAGAACGTCCTGCTCCACTTCCACGAGGGCCAGCGAGCGGCCGTGGTCCGCATGTTCGCCGAGGCACTGGCCCACGGCGGCTTCCTGGCCTTCGAGCAGACCCAGGGCCTGCCCGCCGGCACCGAGGGCCTCTTCCAGCGCGTCACTCCCGAGGCCCAACTCTTCCGCAAGGTCGCCGACCCCAGGTGAGGGAGACCGCCATGGAACACCAGACCCTCCTCTCCGCCGAACTCACCGAGGCCCAGTTCAACGCCATAAGCTCCCTGGTCAAGAGCCTCGCAGGGATCAACCTCACCGAGACCAAGAAGGAACTGGTCCGAGCACGCCTGACCAAGCGCCTGCGCAAACTCGGTCTCGCCACCTTCGACGACTACGTCGAATACCTCCAGAACGACACCACCGGCTCCGAACTAGTGGCCATGCTCGACGTCCTCTCCACCAACACCACCTACTTCTTCCGCGAGGCCAAACACTTCGAGTGGCTGCGCCAGGACGTCCTGCCCCGGCTGACGGCCCGCCGGCGCGTGAGAATCTGGAGCGCGGGCTGCTCCTCCGGCGAGGAGCCCTACTCGATAGCCATCGTCCTCCTCGAAGCCATACCCGACCTGGCCGACTGGGACGCCGCCATCCTCGCCACCGACCTCTCCACCGAGGTCCTCGCCCGGGCACGCAAGGCCATCTACCCCGCGAGTCGCCTCCGCGAGGTCCCGCCCATGCTCCTCGGCCGCCACTTCACACTCGTCGCCACCAAGCCCGAGCGCACATACCGCGTCAACGACCCCGTCCGCCGACTCGTCCACTTCGCCCGGCTGAACCTGATGGGCCAGTGGCCCATGAAGGGACCGTTCGACGTGATCTTCTGCCGGAACGTCATGATCTACTTCGACCGGCCCACTCGCCAGGACCTCATCGCCCGCTTCCACTCCATCCTCGCCCCTGGCGGCACTCTCTTCATAGGCCACTCCGAGAGCCTCACGGGCATCAGCCACTCCTTCCGCTACGTCCTGCCCACCGTCTACCGCAAGCCGGCCACCGGCCAGGAGGCAGCACAATGAAACACATCGTCGGCGTCGCGGACATGAAGATATCCGACCAGCCGGAGGACGAACTGGTCACACACGCCCTGGGCAGTTGCCTCGGCATCGCCGCCTACGACCCCGTGGCCGTCGTCGCAGGCCTCCTCCACGTCATGCTCCCACTCTCGACCATAAACCCCGAGAAGGCAAAACAAAACCCCTGCATGTTCGTCGACACCGGCGTCCCACACTTCTTCCGCCAACTCTACAAGGCCGGCGCCATCAAGAAACGCATCGTCGTGAAGGTCGCCGGCGGAGCCAACGTCCAGAACAACGGCAACGACCGCTTCGCCATCGGCAAGCGCAACTACATTGTCCTGAAGAAACTCTTCTGGAGGAACGGCGTCCTCATCGAAGCCGAGGACGTCGGCGGCTCGGTCGCCAGGACCATGCACCTACAGGTCGCAACCGGAAAGGTCCTCATCGCATCCAACGGACAGACCCGCGAACTCTGAGGAGAGAGGGGAAATGTCGCTCAACATACTCGTCGTCGACGACAGCGCCGTGACCCGCGCAATGATCCTCAAGAGCCTCCGAGTGGCAGGACTACCCCTCGGTGAAGTCCACGAAGCCGCAAACGGCAAGGAAGGCCTCGAACAACTCGAAAAGCACTGGCTCGACCTCGTCCTCGTCGACATCAACATGCCAGTGATGAACGGCGAGGAAATGATCGAGAAGATGCGCCAGAACCCCCTCTGGGCCGACATCCCAATCGTCGTCGTCTCCACCGAGGGCAGCCAGGTCCGAATCGAGCGCCTACAGCGCAAGGGAGCAAAGTTCGTCCACAAACCATTCTCACCCGAAACCATCCGCGAAGTCATACAACAGATAACCGGAATCCAACTACAGACAGCGGAGGCAGACCATGGACCGGACTTCTGAAAACACCCTGCTCCAGGTCGCAGAACGCACGTTCGAGGAACTCGCATTCCTCATCCCGCTCGACGACCAGGAAGCCGCCGAGCAGCCCACCGACCACCACACCGTCGCCAGCATCGACTTCCGA
>QNCV01000382.1 GCA_003645845.1 Fidelibacterota bacterium
AAGATATTTTACTTCGAAACCATGGAAAATCCGGAGCAAACCGGACACCTGTTTCGGTTTAATTCGGACACCCATTTCGGAATTAACCGGACACCTGTTTCGGTTTTTATCCGGACAGTTTGAAGGTTTTCGCCGGAATAATTTCACAAAAATGTTTGGCGAAAATTGCATTGTGTCATTTGACATTTCTTGCGGGATTCTGTTTTTTGGAGATTACCTTTTGATGTTAACTAAAAACATCAGAAGGAGAATAACAAGCAATGAACAGGAGAATGCGAATGAAAGACATCAGAAGAGTAATACGATTGAGTCAGCAGGTTGGTTTATCTACGCGTCAAATCGCAAAAGCGCTCAATATCTCAAGGTCAACTATATCGGATTACCTGCGGCGTTATAAGCAATCCGATTTAAAGTTAGCGAGTATAGATGGATTGAATGATTCCCAGATTTATGCGTCGCTATTTCCGATTAAGGCTGATACAGAGAAAAAACATCAAAAACCTCTTCCTGATTTCAGTAAAATTCATACTGAACTCAAAAGACGTTATATGACCCGTCAGTTATTATGGGAAGAGTATCGACAGGCTTATCCTGATGGATACGGCTATACCCAGTTCTGTCAACTGTATAAGAATTGGTCCAAAAGTCTCACTGTATCCATGCGTCAGATTCACAAAGCCGGTGAAAAGATGTTTGTAGATTATTCCGGATTAAAATGGAAGGTGACCGATCCGAAAACCGGTATTATAGAAGAAGTAGATATATTCGTTGCGGTATTAGGGGCAAGCGGCTACACCTATGCCGAGGCAAGCCGTGATCAAACCAAGCAATCATTTATCAATTCCCATAACCATGCCTTCAAATATTTTAAAGGTGTAACTGAAGTGATTATACCGGATAATCTAAAGTCAGCGGTAAGCAAAGCCTGTCGTTATGATCCTGATCTGAATGAGACTTTTCAGGATATGGCGGAACATTATGGAACGGTTATTTTACCTGCCCGTCCTTATCGCCCCAAAGATAAAGGTAAAGTGGAATTGTCAGTAAAACTGGTCCAGCGGTGGATATTAGCCAGACTGCGCCATCAAACATTTTTTAGTATTGAAGAACTCAATGAAGCAATTTGGTCTTTGCTTGATGATTTGAATAATCGTAAGATGAAGAAATTGGAAAAGAGTCGTAGGCAATTGTTTGAAGAATTAGATTCTCCGGCACTTAAACCTTTACCGGTATATTCCTACGAATTACGTGAGTTTGAGCAATGTCGGGTCAGCATTGATTACCACATTGAATTGTTGAAATGCTATTATAGTGTGCCATATCAGTTAGTTGGCAAAGAGGTGGATGTCCGTTTTAGCGCAACAGTTGTAGAGGTATTCTACCAGCATAAACGTGTTGCTTTTCACAAGAGGTTTTACCGCATAGGCGCATATTCTACTCAAAAAGAGCACATGGCGTCTTCTCATCGTGTCTATGCCGAGTGGACACCATCACGACTTATTAACCGGGCATTAAGTGTTGGCAAGAATATGGGAGAATTAGTAAAAACTATTATGGAAGTAAAACCCCACCCTGAGATGGGCTTTAGAACCTCTCTTGGAATTATCAATATCGCCAAAAAGTATGATAAAGAAGCTGTTGAGCTTGCAGCGCGTAAAATGATTGAATTGAAGAGTTATCGAGTCAGACATTTCCGATCGATCTTGAAAAATAAAACTTACTTGACTGCCCGGAAAAAATGCGATTTAACTTTGCCTCAAAAGCACGAAAATCTGCGGGGCGCGCTCTATTACAAATAAGGAAAGGAAATAATGTCATCATTCCAACATACACTTGATCAGATTGCTGAACTTAAACTAAATGGATTCAAAGCGGCGTTACTTCAACAAGTCGAAGATCCATCCTATACTGCATTGAACTTTGAAGAAAGAATATCTCACCTGATCTCCAGTGAAGTATTGGATAGGAGAAACCGCAAAATTAAAAGACTCTTGTCTCGTTCTAAATTGAAATACAAATCTGCTTTTAGCGAAGATATCGATTATTCTCCTTCCAGAAATATTGATAGAAGAATACTCTTATCTCTATCTGAAAATGAATGGATAAAACATCATCAAAATATCATTATTAGCGGAGCGACAGGAACCGGTAAAACCTATCTGGCTTGTGCTCTCGGTAATAATGCCATTAAAAACGGCTATTCCGTTTATTATGCCAGAATAACAAAACTACTGGCCCAAATTCCTATTGTCAGAGGAGATGGATCTTATCTTTCATGGTTGGCAAACCTATCTAAATTTAATGTGCTGATCCTGGATGATTTCGGATCATGTCCTATTAAGATGCAAGATGTCCAGGAACTCCTGGAGATTGTTGAAGAACGATCGCAAATCGGAAGTATTATTATTACCAGCCAGTTGAATGTCAAAGATTGGCATGATTATTTGGCCGAACCAACTGTAGCTGACGCTATTCTGGATCGGCTTATCCACAATTCACATCGTATAAATCTGAAAGGGGATTCAATGAGAAAAATGAAAAATTCACTTTCCAATTCGGACACTTTGGAGTAATTTCAAAAAGTGAAAACAGAACAATCTCAAACTGTCCGAATAAAACCGAAATGGGTGTCCGAGTTGACCGAAATATCCAGCATAACTTTGTCTATATGCTTAGCAAGTTCAGAATAGATTTTAATGCGCCACTTTTCAGGATACCTGTGTTTTTCATATTCCAATTCTACTGTCATATAGTCCTGAAAATGT
>QNCV01000383.1 GCA_003645845.1 Fidelibacterota bacterium
AAACCGAACAGATTCATCAGACTGGCGTCTGCCTGGGAAACCATTTCCACCAAAAGGGTATTGACTGTTACCGGCAGATTCAGTCCGCCGTATTTGCGAGGCAGCGTACCGCCCATGTAGCCGGCATCGGACAGGACTTTCATGTTTTCCCGGGTTTCCGGCGCCCAGGTAACCAAGCCATCACGGTAGGTCGGTCCCTGTTCATCAACCGCTTCGGCTCGCGGAGCAATAAAATTGGCACAGATATCACCGGCATTTTTAAGAACCATTTCATACCATTCTTTAGCCTCATCAACACTGTGCAGCGCATCCGGTCCTTTTTCCTGAAAATCATTTTCAAGGTCGGAAATGACCTCGCTCAGATCGATATTATTCAAGTAAAATTTACGGTCATCATTATAAAAGTTTTCCATTAGTCCTCCTCACTCAGATAGCGCAGCATGATCGGAATGATTTCGTTCAGATCACCGACAACGCCCATGTGGGCGATGTTGAAAATCGGCGCTTCGGGATCCTTGTTAATGGCAATGATTTTCCGGGCTTCCTCCATGCCGGCACGGTGCTGAATCTGCCCGGAAATACCGCAGGCGATATAGAGTCTCGGCCGAACCACCGAACCGGTTTGCCCAATCTGATGGTCCTTTTCAATATAGCCAAAATCAACCGCCGCCCGGCTGGCGCCGACTTCGCCGCCCAGGGCTCGGGCCAGTTCCCGGATCAATCGAAAATTCTCTTTACTGCCGACACCTGCGCCCCCGGAAACAATGATATTCGCCGAATTGAAATCCACCTTCTTGATCTTCGGAACAATTTCGAGGAACTCGCTCTTAATCCACAAATCGTTAAAATCAACCGGAAAGACTTCTGTCCTGACCGGGTTGTCCAATTTTTCATCGGGCAAAAGCATCACGCCTTCCCGAACCGTCGCCATCATCGGCCGGTGATCGGGCGTGATAATCGTCGCCAGGATATTCCCACCGAATGCCGGGCGCACCTGGTAAAGGATTTTCCCCTTATCCTTGAACTCATCAATAAATAACTGGGTACAATCGGCGGTCATGCCGGTTTTCAGGGATGATGCAATCAGCGGAGCGACATCCCGACCGGTATGCGTGGCTCCGAACAGAACAATTTCCGGTTCTTCCGCCCGGATCATGGCCTCGAGAATATGTTTATAAGCAATGGAATGCAGATGAATCAGGCGTTCGTCGGTATAGTACAGCAAACGGTTCAGACCGTACTTGAACAGTTCATCGCTGTTTTCAGGAAGAGAATCGCCGGTAAAAATCCCCGTCACTTCACCACCCAGCGGATGAACAAGGGTATAGGCTTTGTGAATCAGTTCGAGACTAACTCTGCGGAGCTGATTGTTAACGGGGTTTTTTTCAATAAAGACCACAGCTTTCATCAATTCACCTCCACATAATCTTTCATAATGTCCCGAACCAGCTGTTTAATGTCTGTCGTTTCCGTTCCGTACATCTTCAGGTCGCCGCCTTTCAGCGTAATACTTTTAATCTTATGAACTTTCGTCGGACTGCCTTTCAGGCCGCAGCGGTCTTCCACAAGTTCGAGGTCCTCCATCGACAAAGTTGGAATGATCCAGTTATTTTCTTTTGCAAGTTCTTTCTTATCATCACTGAAATTCTCCGCCAGGTCAGCCCGGAAATAGTGCAGCATTCTGCGGCAATTGGGAAAACGCGGAGTGTTGGCTTCGGCTGTCACGGTCAGCAGAACCGGAAATCCGACTTTGATGACCTCGGTCTGTACCTCACCATCCCGTTCCACGATCAAGTGATCATCACTTATCTCTTTCAATGCCGATACATAGGTTACCTGGTTGTAATCAATCTTCTCAGCCACCTGCGGTCCAACCTGAGCCGTATCGCCATCAATCGCCTGACGGCCGGCCAGCACCAAATCGACATTGCCGATCTTTTTAATTGCCTCCGCCAACACGTAAGATGTGGCCAGGGTATCCGCCGCGGCAAATTTACGGTCTGTAATCAAAAAGACACGGTCGGCGCCCATATACAGTGAATGTTTTAATATTTCCACCGCCTTCGCCGGCCCCATGGTAATGACAAAGACTTCCCCGCCGAGTTCATCTCTGATCGTCAGACCCATTTCCAGGGCATTCAAATCCTCTGGATTGTAAATTGCCGGCAATGCCGACCGGTTGACCGTTCCGTCGGGTTTCATAGCATCGCCGGTGATATTGGCGGTATCGGGAACCTGCTTCGCCAAAACAACTATCTTTTTCATCAATCCTCCAAATTGCAAAACGTCAAGCAGATAGTTTAATACACAAAACCTTTTTTTCAACCTTTTTCTGGGTTTTCGCTGGAACATCGGATAAACCTTTATTTGGAGTTTTGTAAATATCAAAGTAAGTTTTATCGGATAAAA
Source organism: Fidelibacterota bacterium (assembly GCA_003645845.1). GTDB lineage: Bacteria > Fidelibacterota > UBA2242 > UBA2242 > UBA2242 > B118-G9. Next base: position 2,410 of record QNCV01000383.1, read on the forward strand.
AAGGATATCTTATGTCTCGTGAAATTGACATTGAAAGATGGCCGCGCAAACGCCAGTACGATTTCTTCAAGGATTTCGATTATCCGCATTTCAACATCAGCGCCAATATCGATATAACTGAGGCTTTTCATTACACAAAAACGAAGAAGACTTCATTATTCAAAACAATCCTGTATGTGAGCATGAAAACAATCAATGCCATCCCGGAGTTCCGCACCCGGATTCGGGACAATCGCATCATTGAACATGATGTTATTCACCCCTCTTTCACCGTTGATGTTGAGGATAATCAGTTCAGCTTCTGCAATGCCGATTACGATGAAGATATCAATCGCTTTTTTCTAAATGCGGAAA
>QNCV01000384.1 GCA_003645845.1 Fidelibacterota bacterium
CTCGTTATTGCACGAACTGATCCACGAAGTAGCGGGCCGTCAGCGGCTCGCCGGTCGCCCGCGCGATCATTTCATTCCAATGGTACTTATCACCGGCCTCAAAGACGTTCTCCCTGAGGAACCGCCCGGCTTTTTCCCGGCCTACATAACTGACATCCTCGTCGGATGCAAGCTTCAGCACGTTTTGGACCAGGGCGTGGTGCAACTGGGAGGCGAGCAGCTCGCCAAGCATGTAGTTGTGATAGTAGCACGGGGCGGCGGAGAAATGGATCTTGGCGGCCCAGTCGGGCTCGTCGCGGCCGACCGGTCGATTCACGAGCTGGTACTTCTCCACCATGTCCCACCACAGCTTGTTGAGGTCCTGATCGGGGTCGGCGTAAAGCTGCTTCTCGAAGTTGTACATGACCATGGCCCAGCGGGCGAAGATCAGTTGCTTGAGCTGGGCGTATTTGCCGCTGACCTTCTCGATCTCGGCCCGCTGCTCGTCGGACAAACCGAGCATCTGCTGCATCCAGGCGGGGTTGCGGCTGAGCCGGCCGAAGAACATGGCGATCGCCTCGGTCGTGAACGCGTGCGCGGGCTCGCGCAGGATGTACGGGGAATCGAAATCGAGATACTTGTCGTACACGCCGTGACCCAGCTCGTGCAGCAGGGTCTCCATCCAGGTCTCGTTGCTCTTGAGGTTGCACAGAATGCGCACGTCGCCGGCGCGGTCGATATGCGTGCAGAAGGCGTGGGGGTTCTTGCCCTCGCGCTCGTACAGGTCGCTTTTGGCCAGGATCGATTCCACCGGCAAGCCGACGCCCGCGTAGAACGTCTCGGCCAGCGCGCGGAGATCCTTGCCCTCGTAGTAGACGTCCAGGTCCAGCTCGTAGACCATCGGCGTTTCCTGGAAGAAGGGATCGTGGTAGTGCCAGGGCATCAGGTCACGGGCGGAGATGCCGTACTTATCAGCCAGCCTTCGATCCAGCTCGGCCTTGACCTTAGCGTAGGGTACGTTGGTCAGTTTGTAGAGTTCTTCGAAGATCCCGTCGATCTCTTTGACATCCTGCTCGCTTATTGTCAGAGACATTGTATGGTAGTTGTCGAAGCCAAGCTTTCTGGCAGCTTGGTTCCGCAGCTTCACCAGCCGGATGAGGTCGGAAGCGACGACGGGACCTACCTGCTTACTTGCAAGCCAGGCCTTTTTTCTCTCGGCCGAGTCGGTGGAGCTCTTGAGTATCTGCTTTATCTGGTTGTCGGTGACTTTCCTACCGTCTATGGTGCCGCGGAACGTGCTGAACTTCTTTTCGATTTCGGTGCTCAAATCGACGATTTGCTTGAGCAGATCCGGGTCCATCTGGTTTTCCAGATACGCATAGTAGAGTACCTGAAGCTGGCGGTTGAGAAGCGGGTCTCTTATTCGGCCGGATTTCTTGATGTCTCTTAGAAACTCGAAGTCACTGCGGTCACTGTAGATCTGTCGAACCTCGAGGGTAAGTTCGCTCGTCCTCTCATAATCTTCGGGCTTTCCACTGATGGCGGCCTCCCAGTAGGCAAGAGCGGCGGCCTTGGCCAAGGGCTTGACCGTCTCAACGTGCTCGTCGATGAACGCTTGCAGCTTTTTTTCCTGCATGTTGGGTGCACAGCCGAAAACAAGAACGGCCAAAGCAAACAGAGAGAATGTGGTAAGTACAGATTTCATAAGGTTGGCCTCCTTTCGCCTATCGAACACGACTGTAATGCGGGATATAAATATGACCGACTTGATTCATTTTCCGAGTGCACAAAGGTCATTCGACTTTATCCGAACGGTCCGGGTAAGCGGGTTTCTGGGGCTCGGGTGGCGGATTCTTCTCGAGCAACTCCAGGACGACCTCAATTGCTTTCTCGAGCTGCGGGTCCTCGCCTCGGGCCATCTTGTGAGGCTCGTTTTCGACGAAATAGTCGGGCTCGACGCCATATCCCTCGACGTCCCACTGGCCCTGGGTATTCCAGAAACCGAAGGTCGGCGCCGAGACAAAGCCTCCATCGATCGGCTGGGGGTTGCCACTTATACCGATGAGTCCGCCCCAGGTCCTGGTTCCTACCAGCGGGCCGAGGCCGGCCTTGCGGAAGTAATACGGCAAGGCGTCGCCGCCAGAGCCTGACCAGCCGTTAATGAGCATAACCTTCGGCCCGGCGTGGGCAAGGAAAGGCGTTCGCCAGTCGCGATGGTCTCTGCGTGCCCAGTAGTTGTAGATGGGCCGGTTCAGCAGCTCGATGAAACGGTCGGGAATCTGTCCGCCGCTGTTAAACCTTTCGTCGATTATCAGCGCATCCTTCGTCCACTGTGCGTTGAACTGGCGGACAAGTTCGTTCTGGCCATTTCGGCTGGTGTCGGGTACGTAAATATAGCCGACCCTGTTGTTCGTGGCCCGCTGGACCTTCTGGCGATTCTCCTCGATCCAGGCGAGGTTGCGCAGCCTGAACTCGCTTGCGAGGGGCTTGACCGTTATCCGGCGGGCATCGTTGCAGTCGGGTTTGTCGTTGATGGTCAGCTCGACCACTTCGCCCGCGAGGCCCTGGAAGGCAGCCCAGGGGTCCTTGGACGTGTCAATTTTTCGGCCGTTGACCTCGAGCAGGTAGTCTCCTTCGTTGACGTCAAGGCCCGGCTCGCGTAGCGGCGAACGGACCTCGGCATCCCACGGAGCAGCTTCGTAGATTCTGGCGATTCGGTATGCATTGTTCTCTTCGTCCAGTTGGAAATCGCAGCCCAACAGGCCGAC
>QNCV01000385.1 GCA_003645845.1 Fidelibacterota bacterium
ATAAAAGTTACCATACATGAACGCTGCGATAATTATCAGCCCAAGCAACCATCGTATTTGTCTCATTCGAAGACCTCCATGAGTAGTTTCTCAAATTTTCCACCAATGGTCTTTGTATTTTTTTCCACATCAGTTGATTCAACATCGATCCAGTGAATATAGAGTTCTCTGGTTTCCGGATTGACATCGATCGTCAAAGTGCCCGGTGTCAATGTAATCGAATTCGTCAGTACCGTTATTGCCGAATCTTTGGTTAATTTGGTTTTTATTTTAACAATTCCCGGTTTTATCGGCAGATTTGGGTGAATCACGATATAGGCAACATGCAGATTTGCCTTGGCCATTTCCCAAAGGAATTTAAAGAGATATTTTATTGCCGAGAAAAACCGTTTAACAATATGTTCACTTTTTTCCGAAGTTATTAAAAACTTACCGGCAACAATACTGACAAGCGCTGCGACAATCAAACCGGCAACGACTTCTTGCAGATCGCGTATACTGGTAAGTGCAATCCAGACCAGAAACGAAAAAATAAAGACAAACAATCGACTGCGTTGCTGTGTTGTCATATTACCTCCCTATCACCGATTGGATATACGCGGTTTTATTCATGATCACAGAGACAACCGGATTCAGTGTAACTTCTCTGATACCTGGAATGATCAGAATACTGGCGACAACACACAATACCGCCAGGATAATCATCGCTGATTTCATTCCCAGGCTGATGGACTGATTCAGTTCAGTAATTTTGTTTTCACCATTAAATCCATAACGCTGAACCTTCATAAAATAGGCCAGAGTCAACAAGCTGCCAATCACTGCGATAATGGCATAAATAATATTATTCGATTGAACCGCAGCGATAATAATGATCAGTTTACTGAAAAAACCATTAAATGGAGGCAATCCGGCAACCGACAGACTGGCGATCATCGACGTTCCGGAAGTGACCGGCATTGCTCCTCTCAAGTTCCCCATTTTTCTGAGATCACGGGTTCCCAATGCCATTTCCACTGCACCGGCATTGTAAAACAGAAGCGACTTGAATATTGCATGGTTCAGAATATGAAATACGGCTCCCAGAATCGCCAGTTTGGTTCCAATTCCCAAACCTAAGAGGATAAAACCGATCTGACTGATACTGCTGTATGCTAACAGACGCTTTAAATCCCATTGTCCCATTGCTAAATATGATGCGACAATAATTGAGATGGAACCTAATACCATAAAAATGGTCAGGAAAATCTGCGGCGCGCCAAAAATGTTATAGAAAATCCGGATAATGGCATAAATACCCAATGCTTTGATCAGGACACCGGAAAGCATTGACGAAATCGGTGCCGGCGCCGAGGAGTGTGCATCGGGCAACCAGGCATGAAAAGGCATAATCGCCGATTTCAAACCGAAGCCGGCCATGAATATCGCTGCCACCCAGTACATCACCATCGGATTTTTCGTCTGAAGTTCAGCCGCAATATTCGCCATCGTCAATGTCGATGTGCTCGCATACAGAATACCGACACCAAGCAGGATTAATGTTGACGATATCGAGCCCATAGCGGCATACTTGAACGATGCCTCATATTCTTCAGCTTTACCGCCAAATGCAACTAGTGCATAAGCCGCAAACAGCGCAATCTCCATGAAAACGTACAGGTTGAAAATATCGCCCGTTGCAATGACACCATTCATACCGGTAATCAACAGCATAAACAGAGCATAATATTTCCAGGGACTGTCATGCTGTCGAATATATGTCACAGAGAACATCAGCGAAGTCAGGGCAATCAGATTGACAATGACCAGCATGAAACTTGAAAGCGCATCCTGAACCAGGCAAATTGTCAGTGGAATTTTCCATCCGCTCATTTCATAGACAAAGGTTTTATTTCCTGTCGTGAAAAAACTGAAAATTGCCAGGGCCAGCAAGGAGATGACCGCAAGAATCGATAAAACGATAGCCCAGTTATCCTTTTCGCCTGAAATCAGGGAAATCAGAAACGCGGCCAGTAACGGAATAATGATTAAAAATGGGAGGATCATCCTGACAACCTCCTGATTTTTGTAATATCAAATGTCTTATATTTCTGGAATAACCGTATCGCCAATGCAACCAACATCGCCGTGATTCCCAGTTCGATCACGATGGATGTGAGAATCAGCGCCTGTGGTAATGGATCAACCATATTCGTATTTATTCCATCTCTTAGCATAATAGCGAAACCGGCGCCCTTTTTATAGGCAAACAGAATAATCATCAGATTAACGGCATAGCCCATTATTCCCAAGGACAGAATGATCTTAATCAGATCGCGTTTTGTAAGTACACCGTATATTCCGACTAAAAGCAGGGCGAAACAGAGAATATATACCGTCATTTGTCCTCCCCTCCTTTATCTAAATGAAATACCGCTAACGTCCACACAACAATAAACAGCCCCATACTTACTTTAGCACTGATAATGATATTGAGCAGTGGAATAGTCCCGGCACTGAGCAGATGATAGAGTCTTCCGTGACTGATGAAATTTGCCAGAAAGCCACCACCGATAGCCATTCCCAGAATACCAACCGCCAGAAACAGGGCGGCGCTGGAGGATTCGAGATCATGTAAAAAACCAATATTGACCCAGTGTTTGATAAAATCCCCGCCATAGGCAAGCATGACATTGAGAAATGCCAGGGCTATGATGACGCCGCCGGCGAATCCTCCACCCGGGCTTAAATG
>QNCV01000386.1 GCA_003645845.1 Fidelibacterota bacterium
CACCAGTTCCACAAAGACAATGTCTTCCATGGCTTCGTTCTGATAATAACACGTTGACGGTATCTCGATCTGCGTATCCATTGTTCCGGTATAACGGTAGATCATCTGGATCAGGGCGCCGGTGCCATCCACCTCCGGCGCTGTACCGGAGACGCGCGCCAGTGTAATCTTCAGGCGGTCATTGGTCTCGTCGGTTTCTTCCACACTGAGCACATTGTCACTGTTCTTGGCCAGGAAGGCGTCTCCGCTGGAATAGACCATATGGGAAACGTACTCCAGCCCCTCGGGGTTCATGGGAATCTCCAGATAGACACCGGCCATATCGATGACCTCCTCGGCATAAATCTCTACAGTAAATACCTCATTTTGAACAACACTGACATGCCGGGGATAAAATCGCAATGCCGGTCCCTGGACGGCATCCACCCGGAATATCCGGGCATGAATCGAATCCTCCTCGACCTTGGCGCTGTTCCGGGCTTTCACCGAGAAAACATGATAATCATCATCGAGATATTGAAAATGAGCCACCGTATCGGTTGACCAGTCACTCCATTCCAGGTTATCAAATAGATATTTATATTCATGAGCGGTCTCATTTCCCGTCCAGCGAAAGGTCACCTCGTCGGTATTCACCACCGAATTGTAGGCCGGACCTTCCAGAATCATGGATTTCGGTTCCACATAATCAGAAGATGTTGAGTCGATCGGATTGTTTAATTCAGGATCGAGAAATGTTTCACACTGCCACATCAGTGAAAATAAAATACACACGGCCATACTGAGGATTAATCGCCTCATATATCACTCCTTCTTAAAAGATTATATCGATTACATTAATGCTCCAGACAAGTCCCAGAGCGCCGATATACAAATATTGTTTTTTCTGAGTATCTTTCATCACATTAAAGGCGTTGGTTGCCGCTTCTTTCTGACTAACCCACAATTCCGGCTGATCGATATTGTTATTGTAAAGATCCCGCTTCGTCATCCAATCGTCCTTGTCATCCAAGAATTGACTGTGCGTATCCATAATCATCCAGCCGGCGCCCAGCGCCGATGCCATCAGCAACAGACCCCTGGCTGAATGCCGCTGGTACAATTGACCGGCGCCCGGGAAAATCGCTGAGAACACCAAGGCTTTGGATTTTGAGAGCGGTTCTAACTGATAATCAATATTCAATGGGTTGTCATTGTCAATCCGGATATCCCTGAAATATTTTTGATACTCCGGTTTGCTGATAACTAAATTATAATCGCCAACCGGATACTGAAAATCCACCAGCGGTGACTGACCAATATCCAGACCACTAAGTTTTATTTTGGCCTCGCCTGGTTTTCCGCTTACGGACAATTGCCCCTGTAGTCTCTTGAGGGTAAAATGCATTGCAGGATTGACACCGGCTTTCAATGTGATAAAATCTTCAGCAGCTTCGTAATCGGGGTGCTTAATCTGAATGTACAACTTTTGCCCCACTGTCAATCCTTTCAAAATCACAGGGCTGCCGCCTTTGGGGACCTCCTCTATGAACAATACAGCGTCAGCGGGTTCAAAGGTAATTGTCACCGAAGCGGTTTCGACTTTACCCCGTTTCGTCCCCAGCAATTTGTCCAGCGCGTCCTGAAGCCCGGTTTTTAAAACATCGTCTATCTTACCTTCAACATCATAGGATGCGGATTTGAATATTTTACCGGTCTGAATATCAATCATCCGCATATCGATCGTAAAGGTTTCTCCCACCCGACCAATCGATCCGCCCAACATATACTTAACCCCCAATAACTGACCAACCTCAACGATACACTCTTCCGTGGTACAGCCGGATTGCTGAAATCCCTGCTCATTCAGGATTTCATTCATTTTTCCCCGTTCAACCACCTGGTATTGACCGGATCGAACCAGCAATGTCCGTGTCCGGTTGGTCAAGCTCTGGACTTCGAATTCGTTGATACCAAAGGCTTCAAAATCCAAAACCGCGATAGTTTGCTTTTCCTGGGAAAACAATGACAAAGAAAGCAGACACAACATCATTGTTACACGTACTTGCAATCGATTCATACGTTCAACCAATCCTTATTATTTTTCGAAAAATATTGCCGTTCAACAATAATCTCTTCATAAAAAACAGGTTCGCAATGCCAACATTCCGCCCACTCCCTACCCCCTATAGCGGGACTGAACTGCGGTAAATGTTGAACATTGCCCAATGTTATGTAAGATTACCGCATAAGTGGAATATATAAAAAAATCTTTTAAAAACAATTTTTTTCTTACAGATTGGTTGCCCCCCCGTTTTTTAAAAATTCAGTGCAATGGTAAGTTGATGTTCGTAGGTATCGCATATCTTTTTGTCAGGTAAGAATGTTTTTGCCACTACGGTAGCCAGTCGAAGATTCCCCTGGAAAAGCATCTTGACTATCAAACATGTTTTCTGGTAGATGAATCCCAATATCTCATAGACCCGATACTTTTCCACAGTTTTAACAGGACTGCTAAGCAACAATTGCTTATGGAGCGAACTTATATCTGTGTACAGTAAATACATAGCGATCGTTAGAATTGACAACATCGTTCTGAGACCTTCTATTTTTCTTAACTGAATGTTTTCAAGGTGAAACTGATTCCTGATATGGCGGTGATATTCTTCGATTTTCCAGCGATACCCGTATCCCCGAAAGGTTTCTTCCAGGACATCTCTTTCTGTTTTTTTATCAGTTGACACAATATA
>QNCV01000387.1 GCA_003645845.1 Fidelibacterota bacterium
CCTGTCCACGGATATCATAAATGACTATATCCAATCCGGCTGGATTCGGAAGTATGATCGGGACCGACACTTCGATATTAAATGGATTCGGATACGGTTCTCCCAGTTTATACTCATCCGGTGTAACGTTCTTTTCTGGCCCAATGCCTAATTGTGTAGTGCTCTCGAATTCCAGCAGGTATGCCCCGGTATCGCTATTATATTTTGTACCAAAAAAACTAGTCTTTCCATCTGCATCGGGATCACCAATTGCGACCGATCGAGTCATACAGGAATCAAAACGCTGACTTTCCCACAGCCGCTGAAATATTCCGTCTTTATATCCGTATAAATAATAAGCAACACATGGAATATACATATCATCACGGATAATATAGGTGTCTTGTCCCAACAGCCAGACATCCATATTGCCGATCTTACTGCGCAGGCTCGATTGAAAATCACCGCTATTGGTAAAACTGCTGTCCAGCATCAGGCACTCATAATGATCGCCCTGTTTTTCAAATACTGCTACAACCGAACTGGCACGGATGTCCGGCGGCGCCCATTTATGTAAAATAGCACCAGCAGCCCAGATTTCCGGGATACCGTTTTTATTTCCGTCAAAAACCTCGATTGTTCTGAAAATTGCCGGTAAACCGGTCGGGAAAAACTCCAGTGAAAAACTATCCACTGCTGAATGATAATCATAATAAGGCATCGGTAATAATTCCGGTCCCAGGAAAAGCCCTGCAGTTCCCAAGACAACCTCATCCCAACCGTCTCCGTCGATATCTCCTACATCCATATCTGTCCAACCCCAATCAGACCATAAATAATACTGATGAATAAAATCATAAGTCCTTTTCTCACCGTATCCATCAAATTCATAGACTTCAAACATTCGCCTGTAGATAAAATCATCCAGCCGCATCGTAACAGCAATATCCATATTACCATCTTTATCAATATCGCAAGTATCAAACGCCATTATATCTCCGAAAACTTGCATCTGACTCTCAATTATTTTAAAACTATCCAATGTCACTGATTGAATCATATCCAGCGAACCCCTGGTAATCCCGATGCCTGGTCCAAAAACAGAATTCATCATTATCTCGTCTACACCATCGGAATTAAAATCGGCTTTCAAGAAATTACCATACGCCGGCCAGACAGCGACTGAATCTTTCCTCCAGAACTGCTGGTAACTATTATTCTCCTCATTATACCGAAATGCCGTTAAATAGCCATTACTCAATCCCCAATTATAAGACCGGTGCAAAAGGATTTCATCTTTTCCATCTTCATTGAAATCACCCACTCCCACCGGCATATCGCCAATGTAAGGCGGTGATCTATAGACCAGTTGAAAATCCAGAACATTGTTTGCCGGTTTTTGGATTCTCCGACATGGTTTATTCAAATTTCTATAACTCTCTACCTGTCCAATCGGAACAGTCAAAATATCATTATTATCCAGCGTAAGAACTACCTGATTTAGTGATACATTCTTTTCTATTGATACAATTGAGTCAGCAGCAGTGACCGCCACTCCTTTTGCTATCGGAACACCACAATGGACAATTGATACTATTAATTGATTTCCATCAATTTCCAGGTAATCGGTCACATCATCTCCATTCCAGTCGATCCTGAATTCACGACTTGGTTCAATCGCCTGTATTTTGGATATCATAAAAAATATGATACATGTAATCGATAAAGATATAGGCAAAGTTCTCCTTATGGGGCTACTCCTTCCATCGTTGGTTACATTTTTCACCAATTTTGTAACAACTTTAGAAAGTCTAACTCCAAAAGTCTGATATTGTTTCAGATATTTGGACATATTTTCCATTTTTTTTTATTTTTCACATTCCCATCTTCCAGTCTCATCAGAAACTTTGCTGTTCTCCGATCCGCAAACCACCGCTGCCTGCCGGCACAAATAACAAGCACCAATAAATAAATATCAAACAAATTCAAAATTTCAATGTCCAATGATCCAAACAGAAAAGGATTTACAATCACGTTTTGGATTTAGAATTTTGGTAATTCGGATTTGTTTGAGTTTTGAATTTTGGGATTTGGTACTTTTCATTGTTTAGCGTTCCCATCCTCAAGTCTCATCAGAAACTTCGCCGTCCTCCGATCCGCAAACCACCAGCTGACGCAGGAAACTGTCAGGTAAACCATGATGGTGATGATCTTGTCAAAGAGCGTATAGGCCTGGACCGTTGTCAGCGGCGTCGTTTCGCTGACCTGCTGCATCGTCTGCCAGGCCACAATGGTAATCCAGGTGGAGACGCCCATCAGGTAGTAGGTCAGGGCCGGCCGGGCGAGGTGTTTCAGGAAATCCACTACGCCAAACAGGAACGATAGGATCGCGCCGATCCAGGCCGTCCAGGGGCTTTTCATCAGTTTATTCATAGGATTCCTGAAACAGCGGTTTCTGGGTTTCTGCGATGGAGGTCTTTAAGACCTCCACATCTGCAAGTGCGATTTTACCCTCCGTTTCCGCTTGCGTCACTTTTACATTCATTTCGGCTTCCAGCCGGATGGTCTGCATATCCAGTTCCGACATCTTCTCCTCATGCTGGTTTTTCAGTTTCTGCATCTTGAAATTTGTAACCGAGGTCAGGGCATTCCCGATCAAACTGGTCAGCCCACAGCCGATAATTGATGTTAGTACATTCGCTGCCATGTCACCTCCTTTGGAGTAAATTCCAGATCATAAGCAC
>QNCV01000388.1 GCA_003645845.1 Fidelibacterota bacterium
ATACAGTTGGTCGTCATCAAAATCGGGCCGTTGAAGGACTCGAATTCCTTGTTCTGTTTCCACCAGGCATTGCCGTAATTGCCGACAAAGTGTTCATATTTCTTGAAAGCCGGGTAGTAATTAGCAGGTAGCATTTCACCGTGGGTGTAAACGTCAACGCCGGTGCCTTCGGTTTGCTTAAGCAGCTCTTCCATGTCCTTCAGATCGTGACCTGAAATCAGAATGCCGGGATTGCCGCGGACACCGATGTTAACTTTCGTTATTTCGGGGCTTCCGTAGGCCGAGGTGTTGGCTTTATCCAACAGGGCCATTGTATTAACAGCAGTCTCTCCGGCCTTTAAAACAAGGGCGATCATCTCATCCTGGGATAGATTTTTTGTTGTGGATGCCAGCGCCTCTGTGAGAAAGGCATAAACACTCTTGTCTTCGTGGCCCAGTATGGCGGCATGATCGGCATAGGCGGCAATGCCTTTCAAACCGATAACCAGCAGCTCCCGCAGAGAACGGATATCCTCATTGGCAGTGGACAGAACGCCGACTTCCAAAGCTTTCGCATGAAATTCCTCAACCGAATCGGCTGCCCAGAAAACTGCTTCAGGGAGTTTGTCAGTGATTACGTCGGTGTGTTTCTCTTTTAACTCCTCTCGCAGTCTGAGCGCTTCCCGGATGCGGTCAACGAACACATCATCATCGAAATTAGCGTTCGTAATTGTAGTAAAGAGTGATTGAGCGATAAACAGTCCGGTTTTCGGATCGGTATCGCCGGCCGCGTCGGCGACGGCGGAAATTCCCTTTAGAACATAGATTAACAGATCCTGTAGGTTTGCTGTGGATTCCTGTTTACCACAGACGCCCCGCAGGGTGCAGCCAAGGTTTTTGGCCGTTTCCTGACATTGATAACAAAACATACTCATTGTTTACTCCTTTTTAATTTATTGCTTATTCATGAGAAATTGCATTAGTTGGACATTCGCTTTCAGCATCCAGAACATCATCTTGCTGATCTTCAGGTACCGTATCGACTGTAACTGTTGCGACGTCTCCTTCCATTTCAAAAACGTCCGGACAGATTCCTTCACACACACCGCATCCGATACACAAATCTTCGTCGATTTTTACTTTCACGATTAATTTCTCCTGTTCTGTTATGATTTAATCATTGTTAACAACATTTTTGCCGGAGTCAGGGCTTTGAGAGCGTGGGGATCATTTGCCGGCATGATGATGAATTCTCCGGTTTTTACCGGGAAAGCGCGACCGGAAATTGTGATTTCCATTTCACCCTCCAGTACCTGAACCAGAGCATCAAAAGGCGCCGTATGTTCGCTCAGCCCCTGGCTTTTGTCAAAGGCAAACAGTGTGACGGTGCCGGTATCTTTCCTGATAATTTCACGGCTTACGACGGCATTTATTTGATAGTCCAGCAGATCGGTTAGCTTTCCTTTTTGAAGATTACTCATACTATTTCTCCTTGTGTTGAGATAACATTTACATGAACCATTTTAGATTTATTTGTTTTTTCAAGTGCCTTTTGAACAATAATTTCCGTGCCTCCACAGCAAGGCACTTCCATGCGCGCAATTGTAATGGAATTGATATTATAGTTTGTGAATATAACGGTTAATTTTTCGATGTATTGTGGGATTGTCTGGTCAAGCTTCGGACAAAATGTTATTACAATTTTACCTTTAATAAAGCGGTCATGAAAATTGGCAAAGGCAAAAGGAACACAGTCTGCCGCAATCAATAAATCGGCGTTGTCGAAATAGGCCGCATTGGGATTCATCAGCTGGAGCTGCACCGGCCATTGACGGAGTTGATTCTGCAGCAAAGTTGGCGTGTATTTTTTGGTAGTATCGACACCTGAATCAAGCCTTTGGGTAGTACTTCCCGGACAGCCGCCGCTGCAGGCCTGTTCCGTCTCTTTAATGTCCGGGACAGGCAGACCCTTTTCAGTTAAAATGTTTTTGGCTTCCTGGTACAAACCAAATTCACCGTGTTCAAACAGGTGTTTTAAATGAGCTTTAATTGTATTGGGTCCGGCGGCGATGATATTCTGCATCACTTTGGTTTCGCTATAGGGTTCGGCTTCACGCTCTTCGGTGCTGATGGCATCTTCCGGGCAATGGCCGATACAGGCGCCTAACCCGTCGCAGAAAAGGTCGCTGATCAGGCGGGCTTTGCCGTCAATGATCTGCAGGGCGCCTTCGGGGCAGTTGGGGATACAGAGTCCGCACCCGTTACATTTATCTTCGTCTATTTTAATGATTTGTCGTTTTATAAATATCTCGCATTAGTTAGTATTAGCTATCTTCTGTTGTGATTCTGTTGTGAAAAAAATATCAGAGAATTTTCTTTACCGATTTCCAGAGTTTCATTCCTTCGGTATATATATCAAATGAAAAATTACTGAAGCACCAGCGATCAACCATGAGTCGCATCGAACCTATTACAAGGTGAAATAAATGATCAACCTCAATATCTTTTCGGATCAAATCCTGCTGTTGAGCATTTTTCATAATATCGAGAAGAATCTTCCTGTGCTGATGCATGATCTGCAGGATTTTTTCTGATAATCTGGGATCGTACTGAAAAGCTTCTTCGGAGAACATCACTTTTGTCAGCTCAGGGTAATCGGCGAAGAAACGATAACGGTTTTTGAAAAATAGTTCAATCCTGTCAATCGGAT
>QNCV01000389.1 GCA_003645845.1 Fidelibacterota bacterium
AACTCTCGAGGAAATCCCACAATTGTTATAAAAACAAAGGACAGTCCCGAAAAACTGCCCTTTGTCATCAGTCTGAGCCGCCTTCAGGCGGCTTTTTTTTGCATGTCTTCATGGCTGAAACGAATAGAAATAAAGAAGGTTGACAAATCTCGTTAAAGATGCAATTTTAGGAAATCGTAAAAGCGGAGATATATTTGAGCCAGTCATTTATAAGGCCATCACAGATTAATAGAATAGTCATTGTATATGCTGTTCTGCTGATAATAACAGGACTATATTTTTCTTTTTCAGGCGGCGGCAATTATTCTTACGATTCTCCCCAGAAATTGAATGATCTTGTCAAAATAAAGATATGGCTGTTTGCTTCGATTTTAATGGCTACCATGATATATGGTTCTGCCCTGAAACATGAGACAAAGCTACTGGGCTGGCTGATAACGCTGTCTTTTTATTTTGTCGTTCTGTATGCACTGCTTTATAAAGGAACCGATTATGGTCTTAACGGTCACTGGGGCGATAATGGGAATCGACTGGCCCTTGTGACCAAGTTCCGCGAATTTGCATCACCGTTTCAGGATTGGTATTTCAAAAATTTACCGTCATTTTATCCGCCGCTATGGTTTTATCTCCAGGGCAAACTGGCCTGGCTTTTTGGTGTCGAGAGTTACAAGACTATCAAGCTGGGTTATTTTGTAATTTACGCTTTATATCCATTGACATTATATTTTGTATGGGGAAAACTGGCGTCAAAAACGGCTGCATTTTCAATTGCGTTCCTGACAATTTTCCTTCGTGATATTCATCTTGATTATGTTTACTACGAGCACATAACTGCGGCTCTTTTTATACCGTGGTGGCTGCACTTTATAGAGGATATAAAGAGCAAAGAGAAAAAAAGTATGGGGTGGTATGCGCTTGGAGGTTTCCTGGGGGCACTTCTTTTTATGACCTATTATTATTGGTTTTTTATTGGTCTGCTTTCGATTGTGCTTAGATATATCCTGAAATTTATATTGGGTAACAGGGAATTTCTTAAATCATCTCTGTTGAAGGAAAAAATCCTGGTTTTGGTATGGACCGCTATTTTCTCCGCCATATACTGGCTCCCCCTATTAATAAGCATTATTCGATATGGGTCGGAATCAATGCAGAGTAAATGGTTTCATAAAGGCTATCTTGCTCTTAATCTACCTTTTTTTGGTTTCAGCGCTGTCGACTTGGTATATTTGCTTGGTTTTATCTATTTAATAGTTCGTTTCAAGAAGATACACAATAGCAGGTATGCGATTCTTCTTTTGAGTATGCTGGTTTTATTGCTGATCGATCGCCTTATTAATCTTACTGAATCATCGATACAGACAAGGAAAATACTGGAGCTTCTGCCCGTTTTCCTGGCAATATCGTCGGGATTTGGGGTAGCGTTATTTTATAGAGTATTGAAAATGAAATTGCCGCGGTTGCGTCCCGTTTTTGTTATTCTTGTGGTATTTTTTGTTTTTTACCATGGAAACTCACATGCCGATCAGATTTCTGAAAGCAAGTATCAAAAGGCTATGAAACTGCAGGTTCCTGTTGAAGATATCGCCGTATTTGAAAGTGTCGATTACCGGGGGAAGGTTTTCTTGACCGATCATTATCTCGAGGCATCGTACATTCCTTATTATTTTTTCATCTGTCACTGGGGACCATCGGCCCATACGGCGTCAAGATATAATCAGCGAATTTCCTTCTTACGATATCTCGGCAGATTCGGAAATGAGAGGCAGGTGGCTTTTCTGCTCAGGAATAATATATTCGATACCGTTGATTATTTTTATCTTCCGCAATATGAGAACGGCGGCCATGTGTATTATGATACATATCCGCTGTATTATCCTGCCGCAACTGAAAAACTCAGGATAGAATTTCCCAAGCGGACAACCATTGATTCCCGTTATTTTGAATTGTTGCATAATCGTGGTTTATACGGCATAGTACAGCCAGATCTGCCGTTTTCCGATATTTTTGATGAACCGAAAAAGGATGTAGATTTGTCCGGTCTTATACGGCAATACAATCGCTTTAACCTGGCCGCAGATTTTTTACCGGATTGCTATGTCGATTCTATCCGGCGGTATGCTGATGATGCCGGAGAGTATCTGGCCGACTCAATAAACATTGATCTCGATATTAAATTCGACAAAGGCATCTTTATGAGTGAACCTGCAATTATCGCCGATAAAGACGGGCGGAATAGACTGCGGCTCATATTCTTGGCCAGCCATCGGCTACGAAGGGATTATGCAATATTTATCCATGCCTATCCAAAGAATAAGGATATACTGCCGGATGATCGGCTGAAATCGGGATTTATCAATCTTGATATCTATCCCGAGAGGAAAATGAGTGGCTGGATTGCGGGTGAATATCAGTTGATCGAGACATCTCTGAATTTGCAGGCCGGTGAATATAAATTTCATATCGGTTTGTTCAATAAGATGGAGGGGCGTCTTTCCCGCACTCATAAAACCGATTATATTAATATTGGTTTATCCGGGTGAAAAAATAGTTGTCCGGGCCAAAAAATCTATTATATTGGCTTTCGCTTAAATGCCGAAGTGGTGAAACTGGTAGACACGCTGTGTTCAGGGCGCAGTGCTCGACAGAGTGTGTGGGTTCGAATCCCACCTTCGGCATTTTTTATTGGGGG
>QNCV01000390.1 GCA_003645845.1 Fidelibacterota bacterium
GGCGGTCAGGGAAGACACTGAGATTTCGGTTCGGCTGTGTTCCAATGAGAGAGGTTTTAATTACGTGCCAAACGTGGATCTCTGGTCCAAACGGATATCCCTCGGCGCGGCTGATAACACCTCGATTGTCCTTCACCCGGATATTCGGATCGAAAATAGCGGATTTATTTGGCTGATTATCGAGGCCGACGAAAAAGTTTCGCTTTATACATCCGACGACAAAGCGGTCGGCGTTATTGCCCTCAAACCTGAGAAACGTCGGGAGCTGCATCATCATTACGAAGGCCAACTAATTTGGAAACCAAGAAAACAGAGTGTCGCGTTCAGCCTCGATCCCCCGCAGGATTGCTATTCTCCGAAAAACGCAGTCAACGGGTATGCGCGTCCGTACGTTTTGCCGAATTGTTGGATCTCTGAAGCTTTCCAACCGGGACAATCGGAATGGATCGAGCTCCGGTGGAACAAGCCGGAGACAATATACGAAATCGATATTTTGTGCAACAGCGACCTCGACAATCCTCTTGAAACCGCCCACGTTGCGCATCAAAATCGCATGATGAACGAAACGTTGAAGGATTTGGATGTTCTCGTTCAATTATCTGACGGTACTTGGAGAGAGATCGGCTGTATCAAGGAAAATCGCCATCGTCGCGTTCGCATTCCCTGTATTTCTGAGACAATTCAAGCCGTCAAGGCGGTTTGTCACGCTGCGAATTGCGACTATCCTCACGCAGAGATTTATGAAATCCGGGCGTATGCCTCTTCATACGGGGCTTATGTGGAGCAATTGAAATCCAGCCGCCAAGAGGTGAAATAGTGGTACCGGCTGCGGGTTTGGAACCTCTTGATTATACCGTCTTGGTTTTCTATTTCGCCGGTGTAGTTGGTTTGGGATTTCTTTTTCGCAAGAATCCGACCTTGGCGGATTATTTTCTCGCCGGCAGATCCACGCATTGGTCCTTGGTCGGTATCTCGATAGTCGCAACCCTTTTCAGTGCCGTCTCATTCGTCGCCATGCCCGGCGAAGCTTACGCCCATGGCCTCTCCCTTTATCCCAGATCGCCGATGGTTGTGTTGGTCGCTCCTCTGGTCATCTGGTTGTTTCTCCCTTTTTACCACCGCTCCCCCATTTTCACCGTTTTTGAGCTTTTGGAACGCCGATTTAATTTGGCCGCACGTTTAATTGGCAGCGGTATTTTTCTCTTGGTCCGAGGTGCTTATGTAGCGGTTGTTTTCTATGCCAGCGCCAAAGCGTTTCAGCCTGCGCTCGGTCTCCCCATGACGACGATCATTATGCTCGTTGGAGTCATCGCTGTGTTCTACACCTACCTGGGCGGCATGAGAGCGGTGATATGGACGGATGTTGTTCAATTTATAATCTTGTTCGGAGGTATTTTATTTGTACTCGTTCGCTTAGTCCTGTCCGCCGATGGGGGGATAGGGGGAATATACTCTTATGCGACCGCATACGAGCGAGGTTTCGATTTGTGGGCCACGCAGGAATTCTACTCATTTTCTCTCTATGAACGGGTCACGCTCTGGTCGATGCTGGCCTATGTATTGGTCTGGAATTCATACACCTACGGTGTAGACCAGCTGACCGTGCAACGGTATCTTTCGACGTCGAATCTAAAATCCGCCGTTCGATCCACGGTCTTTCAATTTCTTTTGTTGATCCCGTTTGTAGCATGTTTCTGGTTTGTGGGGACGGCTCTGTTTCATCATTACGGTATGAATCCGGCAATCGCGCCACCCGCCACCGTCGAAGAAGACAGCATCCTCTGCTATTACATCACGCGAGAGCTGCCCGCCGGCATCGTCGGCTTGATTTTTGGCGCGATTCTCGCTGCGGTCATGTCGACGGTCGACTCCGGTATCAACAGTCTGACAACATCGACCATCGTTGATTTCTATCAGCGTTTGGGGCGCAAACCGCGAACGGAAGCGGCCTATGTTTCGCTCTCGAAACGGTGGGTTATTATCTGGGGAGTCTTCTGCGTGGCGTCGGCCTGTTTTATTGCTTTGGTTTCAGAAAAAGCGAATGCCACGATCATCGAGGTGACGGCTATTTGGGGGAATCTGAACGCCGTCCTGCTGGGTGTCTTTCTTTTGGCCATGTTGACGAGGCGGTTCACATCGGGATGTGCTTACGCGGCCTTTGGCGTCGGGAGTCTCGTTACCATTTATGTTTCTACGGTCTATTTCTATTGGAGACCTCCTGAAGAGCGTATTTCTTTTCTTTGGATCGGTGCGATTATCTTAGCCGCCACCCTTGCCGCCGGTATTCTTGTCGGGACTCTTCTCCGTCTGACCTCCAGATTCTCTCGAAGCGCCACCTGACGAGGCCCCCCATCTCCCCTTACCGGTTCTCAAGCGCTTTGTCTGTGGATTATTCTTTGTTTTCAGCTTAGCGTCGTTTGGCAGCGAACTAACCCCCGCCGACGTTGTCGGGCCCGATGGTGTTATCTATCTCAATTGGAAGAATGTCGGGGTGGAGGGTGGTATTCCCAATGTCCCGGTACGCGCCCGATTGGCGGATTTCGGCGGCTTTCCGAATAACGGCAAGGACGACTCCGAAGCCCTCGCGACAGTACTACAATCACGAGCGCCCGCACAGTAGTCTCGGTTACCAAACACCCAGCGAGTACAAGGCGGCCTGGGCTGACGCCCAGCCGGGGGCGCTGCCC